>JBIKMY010000238.1:0-4163 GCA_044358945.1 Rubrivivax sp. | reverse complement strand
GCAACTCAGCCTTGTCATCAAAGGGATAGATGATGAACAAGGGCCCCTTCTCGCGGACCGGCATGGGCTTGTCGTCCAGCAGGCGGGCCATCACGACATCAAACTTCAACGCGTCCTCGAAAGGAATATCGACCTTGTAGTCGTTCAGCGCGATGGCCCTGAGTCCGGTGCCTTTGGCCCCGGCCGCCTGCAGCACATCGCGCAGCAGCGGACCGGTGAACTTGCGCGGACCGTCGTACCAAGGCGTGCGGGTGGTGATGCTGCGCTGGGGCAGTCCCTGGAGCATGGCCATGTCGAAGTGGGCTGCGCCAGCATCGTTGGTCGTGCCGACATTGCCCCGTAGCGTCAGAACCACCGGGCCATTGGGTTTTCCCAAGGCCCAGACCGGCAGGGCCATCCAAGCGGTGGGCCAAGCCAGAGCCAGGCCCGCGAGGGCAGAACGTCGACGAATCTGCATGGTCCCTCCGATGAGTTCGGGATTCAAATGATTCTAGGGTAACGACTCGACCAGGGCCGTCCGTCTGAGAACAACCCGCAACCCCTGGGGACACCTGTCCACATGGGGGAACTCCTGCGTTGACGCCAAGACAGCGCAGCGCATAGAGTGTCCAGTCTTTCGCAGGCAGTTGAACGCAGCGCGCTGCCCACCCCAATCCCCGACGGAGCCCCCATGTCCCTGGCCTGTGTCATCCACGCCGCCCACGATCTTCGCGTGGAGGAAGAAACCGCCCGGGCCCTGGGGCCCCACGACGTGCTGCTGCGCCTGGGCGCAGGGGGCATCTGCGGCTCGGACCTCCACTATTTCAAGGAAGGCCGGGTAGGCGCTTTTGTCGTGCGCGAGCCCCTGGTGCCGGGGCACGAAGCCTCAGGCGTGGTGGAGGCCGTGGGCGCTGAGGTCACGCGCGTCAAGCGCGGGCAGAAAGTCGCCATCAACCCCTCGCACCCCTGCGGCCACTGCGACTACTGCCGCGCCGGGCGCGGCAACCTGTGCAGGCACATGTTCTTCCTGGGCAGCGCCAGCGTCTTCCCGCACGCCCAGGGCATGTTCCGCGAGCGCTTCGTGATGGGCGAGCGGCAGCTCACCCCCATCGAAGAGGCCGACATCTCCCTGGGTGAGATCGCCTGCGCCGAACCCCTGTCCATCGGCCTGCACGCCATCCACCGCGCCGGCCCTGTGCTGGGCGAAACGGTGCTGGTCACGGGCGGGGGCACCATCGGCTGCATGACGGTGCTCGCCGCGCGGCTGGCCGGTGCAGCGCACGTCATCTGCTGCGACATCAGCGACCGCGCCCTGTCCATCGCCCGCACGGTGGGGGCAGACCGCACGGTGCGTAGCGACCAGGTCAGCCCCGCCGAGCTTGCCGACATCGCCGAAGTGTCCATCGAGGCGGCCGGCAGCCCGGCTGCGCTGGCCACCTGCCTGACCGCCACGCGGCGCGGCGGGCGCATCGTGCAGGTGGGTACCCTGCCGCCCGAGTTGCCTTTCCCCGCCAACAGCCTGATGGCCCGCGAGCTCGACTACCGCGGGGCCTTCCGCGCACACCTGGAGTTCGACTGGGCGGTGCAGGCCATCCGCACCCGGCGCGTGGATGTGCGACCGCTGATCAGCGCACAGCTTCCACTGGCTCGCTCGCAAGAAGCCTTTGAGCTCGCGCTCGACAAGTCCCGCAGCACCAAGGTGCAGCTGGTTGCCGAGGCCTGAACGTCGGCAGCCTGGCGGGCGCCGCAGGGCGGTGCCGCAAGCCAAGGCCCTTTTCCATCCCCTCCTGAAACCACAAGGATCACCACACCCATGAGCTCCCGACTCGCAGGCAAGACCGCCTTCGTCACCGCCGCCGGCCAAGGCATCGGCCGCGCCACCGCCGAAGCCTTCGCACGCGAAGGCGCCCACGTCATCGCCACCGACCTGAACACCGGCCTGATGGACGACCTGCGCGGCCGGCCGGAGTTCACCGTGGAGGCCCTGAACGCGCTGGACCCGGCGGCCATTGCCGAGGCCGGGCTGCGCCACCCCGAGGTGGACATCCTCTTCAACGCCGCCGGCTTCGTGCACCACAACACCGTGCTGACCTGCACCGAGGACGAGTGGGACTTCGCGATGAACCTCAACGTGCGCTCGATGTTCCGCACGACCAAGGCCTTCCTGCCCAAGATGCTGGAGCGCGGCAACGGCTCCATCATCAACATCTCCTCGGGCGCCAGCAGCATCAAGTCCGCCGCCAACCGCTTCGTCTACGGCACCAGCAAGGCGGCGGTCATCGGTCTGACCAAGGCCGTGGCGATGGACTGCATCAAGACCGGCGTGCGGTGCAACGCCATCTGCCCGGGCACGGTGGAATCGCCCTCGCTGCGCGACCGCATCAGCACCCTGGCCGCGTCCACGGGCAAGACGATCCAGGAGGCCGAGGCCATGTTCGTGTCCCGCCAGCCCATGGGGCGCCTGGGCACGGCCGACGAAATCGCCGCGGCCGCCCTGTACCTGGCCGGCGACGAGTCGCGCTTCACCACCGGCACCCATGTCGTGGTGGACGGCGGCTGGACGCTCTGAGCCGAGGCCTTCTCTCAACCGACATCACTCTTTCACCCCACGTTCAAGGAACTCCCCATGAAACTCCTTCGCCACGGCCCCAAGGGCCAGGAAAAGCCCGGTCTGCTGGACGCCCAAGGTCAGGTGCGCGACCTGTCAGCCCTGATGCCCGACATCACACCCGCGACGTTGTCGCCCGCTGGCCTGGCCGCCCTGGCCAGTGTGGATGTCAACACCCTGCCCGTGGTGGCGCTGGGTGAGTACGCCGTGCCCTGGAGCGGCATGGGCAAGTTCGTCTGCATCGGCCTGAACTACGCCGACCACGCGGCCGAGTCCAACCTGCCCATCCCCAAGGAACCCATCGTCTTCATGAAGCCCACCAGCTCGGCCGTGGGCTGCAACCACGCCGTGGTGCTGCCCCAGGGCTCGGTCAAGAGCGACTGGGAGGTGGAACTGGGCATCGTGATCGGCAGCACCGCGCGTTACGTGAGCGAGGCGGATGCCCTGAAGCACGTGGCCGGCTACTGCGTTGTGAACGACGTGTCCGAGCGCGAGTACCAGATCGAGCGCGGCGGCACCTGGGACAAGGGCAAGGGCTGCGACACCTTCGGCCCCGTGGGCCCGTGGATGGTCACCTCTGACGAAGTGGGTGACCCGCAAAACCTGTCCATGTGGCTCGAGGTAAACGGCCACCGCTACCAGAGCGGCAGCACCAAGACCATGATCTTCGGCGCGGCGCAGCTGGTGTCCTACGTCAGCCGCTTCATGACGCTGTACCCCGGGGACCTCATCACCACCGGCACGCCGCCCGGCGTGGGCATGGGTGTCAAGCCCAACGCCGTGTTCCTGAAGCCCGGCGACGTGATGCGCCTGGGCATCGAGAAGCTGGGCGAGCAGCGCCAGGTAGTCCACGCCTGGAACCCGGCGCTCATCGACGGCTGAGAAGCCCGCCCCTGTCCGCGTCAACCCACCAACCCCCGTCGACGTCATGACCGCCCCTGCTATCCGTATCCACCCCCACGACAACGTCGTGATCGCCCGGCGCCAGTTGCTGGGCGGTACTGTGCTGAGCGAGGAAGGGGTGACGGTGGCAGGGCTGGTGCCACCGGGCCACAAGGTGGCCACGCGGGCCATTGGCGTGGGCGAGGCCGTGCGGCGCTACGACCAGATCATCGGCCACGCCACCCAGGCCATCGCACCCGGCCAGCATGTGCATGTGCACAACCTGGCCTACGCGGAGTTTGCGCGCCAGCACGAGCCGGGCGCGGGGGCGGTCCCTACCGCCTACGCGCAGATGCCGGCCACGTTTGAGGGCATCGTGCGCGCCGATGGACGTGTGGCCACGCGCAACTACATCGGCGTGCTGACCAGCGTGAACTGCTCGGCCACGGCTGCACGCGCCATTGCCGACCACTTCCGCCGCGACATCCGCCCGGAGGCGCTTGCCGACTACCCGAACGTGGATGGCGTGGTGGCGCTGACCCACGGCATGGGTTGCGCCACCGACAGTGCCGGCGAAGAACTGCTGGTGCTGCGGCGCACGCTCGGCGGCTATGCGCGCCACGCCAACTTCGCCGCCGTGCTGGTGGTGGGCCTGGGTTGCGAGACCAACCAGATCCAGGGCCTGATCGCACAA
>JBIKMY010000237.1:0-4172 GCA_044358945.1 Rubrivivax sp. | reverse complement strand
GCACGGCGCCCGCCTCCACGATGCGCCCGGCGTACATCACCACCACGCGGTCGGCCATCTCGGCAATGGCGCCCATGTCGTGCGTGATGAGCATCACGGCGGTGCCGGTGCGCTCGCGCAGGTCGGCAATCAGGTCGAAGATCTGCGCCTGCACGGTGACGTCCAGCGCCGTGGTGGGCTCGTCGGCGATCAGCACGTCAGGCTTGCAGGCCAAAGCCATGGCGATCATCACGCGCTGGCGCATGCCGCCGGAAAACTGGTGCGGGTACTCGTGCACGCGCTGCGCCGCGGCCGGGATGCCCACTGCGTCCAGCATCTCCACGGCCCGTGCCAGCGAGGCCGCTTTGGACAGGCCCTCGTGCAGACGCACGGCCTCGGCGATCTGGTCGCCTACCGTGTACGCGGGGTTCAGCGAGGTCATGGGCTCCTGGAAGATCATGGAGATGCGGTTGCCGCGCACGCGGCGCATCTCGCTCTCGCTTAACTGCAGCAGGTCGCGCCCATCGAAGCGCACCTGACCACCGGTGATGCGCCCGGGCGGCTGGGAGATGAGCCGCATCACGGCCAAGGCGGTGACGCTCTTGCCGCAGCCTGACTCGCCCACCACGCCCAGGGTCTGGCCGCGGTGCAGCTCAAAGCCCACGTCGTCCAGCACGCGCGCCACGCCGCGCCGGGTGCGGAACTCCACGCCCAGGCCTTGCACGCTGAGCAGCGGTGGCGGGCTGGCGGTGCTGCCCGATGCGGATGGGCTCATGGCGGGGGCGCTCATCGCAGGTGCAGCTTGGGGTTGAAGGCGTCGTTCAGCCCGTCGCCGATCAGGCTGACCGCCAGCACCGTCAGGAAGATGGCTGCGCCGGGGAAGGTCACGGCCCACCAGCACTCCAGGATGTTGCGCCGGTTGCTGCCGATCATCAGGCCCCAAGACATGACGTTGGCGTCTGACAGGCCCAGGAAGCTCAGGCCCGCCTCAAACAGGATGGCCGAGCCCACGATCAGCGTGGCCGAGACGATGAGCGGTGGCAGCGCATTGGGCAGGATCTCGCGCAGCATCAGGCGCAGCGGCCCCGCGCCCATCGCGCGCGCCGCGTTGGCGTACTCCAGGTGGCGCAGCCGCATGAACTCGGCGCGTGCCAGGCGTGCAGTGCCCGTCCAGGCCACGATGCCGATGGCGAAGATCACCACCGTCAGCGAGGGCGTGAACAGCGTCACCAGCACCATGGCAAAGAGGAGTGCCGGCAGCACCTGAAAGAGCTCGGTCACGCGTGACAGGGCGGTGTCTACCCAGCCGCCGAAGTAGCCGGCCAGCGCGCCGATGCTCACGCCAATGGTCACCGCCACGGTGGCCGCAGCCAGGCCCACCAGCACCGTGGCGCGCCCGCCCACCAGCACGCCAGCCAGCACGTCACGTCCCAGGTAGTCGGTACCCAGCCAGACGTTGCCGTCGGTGAAGGGCTCGGTGAAGGGTGCACCGGCGATGTCGAACGGCGCCACGCCATACAGCGACGGCCCGAAGCTCATGGTCAGTACGATGACGCTGAGGATGACCAAGCCCAGCATGGCCGCCTTGTTGGAGCGGAAAACGCGCCAGGCCTCGAGCCAGGGCGACAGGGCTTCGACCGTGGGCGTGGGGGAGGGGACTGTTACAGCCATGACTTCAGCGTCCGCGCAGCCGTGGGTCGATCCAGCGGTAGCTCAGGTCGGTCAGGAGGTTGGCCACGATCACGAGGAGGGCCGAGAAGGTCAACACGCCCAACAGCGTGGGGTAGTCGCGCCCCAGGATGGCGTCCAGCGCCAGGGTGCCCAGGCCAGGCCAGGAGAACACGGTCTCCACCAGCACGGCGCCAGAAATGAGGTTGCCAAACTGCAGCCCGGCAATGGTCACCAGCGGCATCATGGCGTTGCGCAGCGCGTGCTTGAAGGTGATGGCGCCGTCAGCCAGGCCCTTGGCCCGTGCGGTGCGGATGTAGTCCGAGCCCAGCACCTCCAGCATGCTGGCGCGGGCCAGTCGGCTGTACTGCGCCAGGTAGATCAGGCCCAGCGTGACGGCCGGCAGCACCAGGTGGTGCAGCACGTCCAGGATGTTGGCCCAGGTGCCAGCGCCCATCATCCTCACGTCCCGCATGCCGGCAATGGGCATGATGGGCCAGACCTTACCGAAGAGGATGACCAGCAAGATGCCGGTCCAGAACACGGGCATGGCGTAGCCGATGAGCGAGAACACGGTGACCACGCCGCTGAACAGGCTGTCCGGCCGGCGTGAGGCCAGCACGCCCATGAGCGTGCCGATGCAGATGGCCCCAAGCAGGGCCGTGAGCACCAGCAGGATGGTGGGGCCCAGGCGGTCGAGGATGAGCTCGGACACCGGGCGGTTGTAGGTGTAACTCGTGCCCAGGTCGCCTTGCAGGCTGCGGCCGATGTAGGTGATGAACTGCTCGGGCAGGGGCTTGTCCAGCCCGTAGTTCTTGCGGATGGCGGCCATGGCCGCCTCGTCGGCCCCGCCCATCTCGCCGGCGATCACCATGGCGGGGTCGCCCGGCGCGGAATGGATGAGTGTGAAGTTCACCGCCAGCACCGCCAGCACCAGCCCGAAGGCCAGGGCCAGACGGCGCAGCAGGGCGAAAAACAGAGACGTCATCCGTAGAGGTCTGAACTTGACCGCCGTGCGTGCCGCCAGCCAGTCAGGCCTTGCGTGCGCCCATGTCGGTTTGCCCGTCGATCAGGCCCCAGATGCCTCTGGGCGGCTGCACCACCGTGCTGCGGTAGCCCTCGGTGTTCACCGCTTCGTAGAGGAAGGCCACGGGGCAGTCGTCCACGATGATCTTCTGCGCATCTTTGTACAGGGCCTTGCGCTTGGCGGTGTTCATCTCCTTGCCCGCGTCGGCCAGCAGTTGGTCGACCTTGGCATTGCTGTAGCTCTGGGTGTTGGACCAGATCACGCCCGGGCGGATGTTGGAGCTCAGCCAGGTGCGGTGCACGCCGATGACCGGGTCCCCCCAGTTCCACACGGAGTCGATCGTCATCTCGAACTGGCCGCTCGACACGCGCCGCGCCCAGGTGGGGAAGTCGGGCGACACCCGCACATTGACCTCGATACCCACCTTGGCCAAGGCGGGCTTGGTGTATTCCTGCAGCGTCTTCAGCTCGGCCGATGAGGGGATGGCGTCCACGTCCAGGCTCAGGCGGGTGCCGTTGGCGCCGGGTTTCAGGCCGGCGTCATCCAGCAGCTTGGCGGCCTTGGCGAGGTTGTGTTCGTACTTCTCCACCTCGGCGCTGTAAAAAGGGCTGCCCGAGGCGATGGGGCCGGTGGACGCCTTGTGCAGGCCGCCCAGCAGTTGCCCGAGGATGAGCTTGCGGTCCAGCGCAAAGCTGATGGCCTGGCGCACACGCTTGTCGGCGAGCTTGGGGCTCTTGGTGTTGAAGGCCAGCCAGATCAGCGGGCCGATGGCCGGGCCCGCGCCCGAGACCATCTGCACGCCTGGCACCTTCTTGGCGCGCTCCAGGTCGCGTGGGTCTCCGATCTGGGCGTGGATGTCGATCTCGCCGCGCTCAAAGGCGAGCAGCAGGCTGGAGGGGTCCTTGTACTCGCGCACGATGATGCGGTCGAGCTTGGGCGCGTCCTTGAGGAAGAAGCGGTCAAAGCGCTCCATGATGATGTGCTCGCCCGGCTTGAACTCCACCAGCCTGAAGGGGCCTGAACCCACCGGGTTGGCATTGCGCGGGTGCACCTTGGGGTCGGTGCCGTCACCAAAGATGTGCTTGGGGATGATGGGCGTGAGCGACGTGGACATGGCCAGCAGCAGCGCCGGGTGGGGCTCGGACAGGCGCACCACCGCCGTGCGCTCGTTGTCGACGGTCACGGCGTTGACCGGCCCGTACATGGTGCGGAAGGGGTGGTGGTCGCGGATGGTTTCGATGGAGAACTTCACGTCCTCGGCTGTGATGGGCCGGCCGTCGTGGAACACGGCCCCCTGGCGCAGCACCAGGCGCACGCTGCGGTTGTCGCTGGACAGCTCGAAGCTTTCGGCCAGGTAGGGCTGCGGCTTCCACTGCGCGTCCATGCGCAGGGGCGATGCGAACAACTGCGCCGCCGGCATCATGGTGGCGATGCCGCTTTGCACGGCGGCATTGAGGTGGCGCGGCTTCTGGGTGGTGCCGATCACCACCACGCCGCC
>JBIKMY010000236.1:0-4200 GCA_044358945.1 Rubrivivax sp. | reverse complement strand
TCCAGATGCGCGCGGATGGAGGGGTGCGTCTTCCAGCGCTGCATTTCTTCAAACGGGCTGATCCAGGGGTTCTGGTAATCGAGCCCGGTAACGAAGCCCAGCGTGACCTTGTTGCCCTCCAGGTGGTAGAGGAAGCCGCCACCGTAGGTGTGCTCGTCCATGGGCCAGCCGGCGGTATGCACCACCAGCCCGGGCTTGGCCTTGGCGGGGTCGATCTCCCATAGCTCCTTGATGCCGATGGCGTAGCTCTGCGGGTCGCGGCCTTCGTCGAGGTGAAACTTCGCGATCAGCTGCTTGCCCAGGTGGCCGCGCGCGCCTTCAGCGAACACGGTGTACTTGCCGAGCAGTTCCATGCCGAGTTGGAAGCCGTCGTGCGGTTGGCCGTCCTTGCCGATGCCCAGGTTGCCGGTGGCCACGCCGCGCACCGCGCCGGCTTCGTCGTACAGCACCTCTGCGGCGGTGAAGCCGGGGAAGATCTCCACGCCCAGGCCTTCCGCCTGCTCGGCCAGCCACCTGGTGACGGCCCCCAGGCTGATGACGAAGTTGCCGGCGTTGTGCAGACAGCCGGGTACCAGCCAGTCGGGTGTCTTCTGCGCCCCTTGCGCGTCCAGGAACAGCACCTCGTCGGCAGTGACGGGCTGGTTCAGCGGGGCGCCGCGCTCCTTCCAGTCGGGGAACAGCTCATTCATGGCGATGGGGTCCATCACCGCGCCCGACAGGATGTGGGCACCGGGCTCCGACCCCTTCTCCAGTACCACCACCGAGATGTCCGGGTTGAGCTGCTTGAGCCGGATGGCCGTGCTCAGGCCCGCAGGGCCGCCGCCCACCACGACCACGTCGTATTCCATCGATTCGCGCGGGCCGAACTGTTCCAGGATCTCTTGGGGGGACATGCAGCTTTCTCCTCGGGATTCCGGCGTCATGGCGCCGGTTCAATCAGGCCCGGATTCTAGGTGGCGTGCTATCGTCCCAGAAGGTTTTCCCCAGGAAGCACAGCATGGCATACCAGATCGATCTTTCGGGCCGCGTGGCCCTGGTGACAGGCGCATCCAGCGGCCTGGGGGCGCAGTTCGCGCGCACCTTGGCCCGGGCCGGGGCGGGGGTGGTGCTGGCCGCGCGTCGCCTGGAAAAACTCAAGAGCCTGCACGCGGAGATTGAGGCCGAAGGGGGCGACGCCCATGTTGTGGAACTCGACGTCACCGATCACGACAGCATCAAGTCCGCGGTGGCGCACGCCGAAACCGAAATGGGCACCATCGACATCCTGGTGAACAACTCCGGCGTCAGCACCACGCAGAAACTGGTGGACGTGAGCCCCAAGGATTACGACTTCGTGATGGATACCAACACCCGCGGCGCGTTCTTCGTGGCGCAGGAGGTGGGCAAGCGCATGATTGCGCGCTCGCGCGGCACGGCGCCCGGCACCTTCACGGGCGGGCGCATCGTCAACATCGCGTCCATGGCCGGGCTGCGAGTGCTCAGCCAGATCGGCGTCTACAGCATGAGCAAGGCCGCGGTCATACACATGACGCGCGCCATGGCACTGGAGTGGGGCCGCTTCGGCATCAACGTCAATGCCATCTGCCCCGGCTACATCGACACCGAGATCAACCATCACCACTGGAAGACCGAGTCCGGCCAGAAGCTGGTGCAGATGCTGCCGCGCAAGCGCGTGGGTCAGCCGCAGGACCTGGATGCCACCTTGATGATGCTGTGCGCCAACGAGAGCCATTTCATCAATGGCGCGGTGATCCAGGCCGACGACGGATTCGGGGTCTGAGGCGGTGGTGCCGGTGAGGGTGCTCACGCCGCTTGAAGCCCGGGTGCTGGGCGTGCTGGTGGAAAAGCAGCACACCGTGCCCGACACCTACCCCTTGTCGATGAATGCCCTGGTGGCCGGCTGCAACCAGAAGACCGCGCGATTGCCTGTGATGGAGGTCACAGAAGCCGAGGTGCTGACGGCCTTGGACAGCCTCAAGGCCCTGAGCCTGGTGTTCGAGGGCAGCGGCAGCCGCGTGGTGCGCTTCGAACACAACCTGGGCCGCCGCCTGGGCCTGCCGGGGCAATCCGTCGCGCTGCTAGCGGTGCTGATGTTGCGTGGCCCGCAGACGGCTGCGGAGTTGCGCCTGAACACCGAGCGGCTGCACAAGTTCGCCGACATCTCTTCGGTGGAAGGATTCCTGGACGAGTTGGCCACGCGCGAGCCCGTGCGTGTGGTGAAGCTGCCCCGTTCGCCTGGCGAGCGCGAGGCGCGCTGGGCTCACCTGCTATGCGGCGAGGTGAGCGTGCCGCCAGCGCAGCCCGCCGGCCTGGGGGCCATGTCCCCAGCCGCCGCGCACCCCAGCGCCTGGAGCACCGATGTCTCGGCGGGTGAGTTGGCGGCGCTAAAGGCCGAGTTGGCCCGCCAGGCGGACGAGCTGGCGCAGCTCAAGGCGCTGGTGCAGCGGCTCTGTTTCGAGCTGGGACTCCACGCCCCATCCCCTTGAGGCCGTGGGCCAGCACTTCAGAGAGTTCCCATGCGATTCACCCTGCCCGAAGACAAGAAGCTCACGCACGAGATGGTGATCCCCATCCGCTGGGGCGACATGGACGCCATGGGCCACGTCAACAACACGGTCTACTTCCGCTATTTCGAGATCGTTCGGCTGGAGTGGCTGTATGCCGTGGGTGCGGCGGCCAGTCCCGGGGCCGGGCAGGGGCCGCTCATCGTCAACGCCTTCTGCAACTTCATCCGGCAGCTGGAGTTTCCAGGTGACATCCTGGCCAGGCACTACGTGTGCAACCCAGGGCGCAGCAGCTTCGACACCTACCTGACGCTGGAGCGTACAGACGAGCCAGGCGTCGTGTATGCCGAGGGGGGCGCCACCACGGTGTGGTCTGACTACGCCGCCAAGAAGTCGGCACCCTTGCCGGACTGGCTGCGCAAGTTGGTCACCTGAGCGGGCCGGTCCGTCACAGCAACGCGTACGTCGTGGTGGCGTGGGCCGCCAGGCGACCGTCGGGGGTCAAGCATTCGATCTCTCCGAAGGCCAGGTTCTTGCCTTTGCGCAGCACGGTGCACACCACGCGCAGGCAGGCCGTGTCCGCCGGCACCGGACGCAGGAAGCTGGTCTGCAACTGCACCGTGGTCATGGGGCGGAAGGCACCTTCGGCGGCGGTCAGTGCCAGCACCATGGCCGTGTCGGCTGCTGCCAGCATCGCCTGCCCGCACAGCACGCCACCGCCGTGCACCAGTTGCGCGGTGACGGGCAACTCCAGCACCGTCTGGTGCGGCCCGGCCTCAACCACCTTCAGCCCCAGCGCGACGATCCAGGGTGCGGCCACCTTCTCCAGGGTGGCGTCCAGAAGGTCTCGACGTTCGGAGGGGGTGCTGTTCATGGGCGTGGCGGGGTGGGCAGTGGAGGCTGGCGGTGCTGGGAGTGTCGCCCAGGCCCGGGGCCGCCTTGATCGCGCGCGCCGTCAGCGCCCGCCAAGCCGGCGCGGGATAATCCGCCCGTCATCCTCCATCATGAGCGACCATGAACAAGATCTACCCCAGCGCCGCCAAGGCGCTTGAAGGCATCGTCCGCGACGGCCAGTTGTTCGCCGTAGGCGGCTTCGGCCTGTGCGGCATTCCGGAGGCCCTCATCGCCGCCCTGCGCGACAGTGCTGTGAAGGACCTCACCGTCATCTCCAACAACGCCGGTGTGGACGGTTTCGGCCTGGGCCAGTTGCTGGAGACGCGGCAGATCCGCAAGATGATCTCCAGCTACGTGGGCGAGAACAAGGAGTTCGAGCGGCAGTACCTGGCCGGCGAACTGGAACTGGAATTCACGCCCCAGGGCACGCTGGCCGAGCGGCTGCGCGCTGGCGGTGCCGGCATCCCCGCCTTCTTCACCCGCACCGGTGTGGGCACCCAGGTGGCCGAGGGCAAGGAACTTCGTGAGTTCGACGGCCACACCTACGTGATGGAGCGGGCGCTGCAGCCCGATGTCTCGCTGTCCAAGGCCTGGAAGGCCGACAAGTCCGGCAATCTGGTTTACCGCCGCACGGCGCGCAACTTCAACCCGGCCGTGGCCATGGCCGGCAAGATCAGCGTGGTGGAGGTGGAGGAGATCGTCGAGACCGGCGCGCTGGACCCGGACGCCATCCACCTGCCCGGCATCTACGTGCACCGCCTGGTGCTCAACGCCACCCCTGAAAAGCGCATCGAAAAGCGCA
>JBIKMY010000235.1:0-4209 GCA_044358945.1 Rubrivivax sp. | reverse complement strand
TGCGCGCCGACCCCGACCAGTTCGACGACTTGGGGCGCGAGGCCTCGACCGAAGGCGAGCGCCAGCACCTGCGCGAGCGCCTGCTTGACTTTCTGGCCCGCCGCAAGCACCGCACCACCCTCAGCGACGAGGCCGTGGAGCGCAGCACCGCCTCGCACAAGAAGGCGGGGGTGTTTTATGGGCAGTGGTGAGGGTTGGGGCCTGCTCAGCCGACCAGTAGCTCAGTTCCGCTGACCTCATGAAACCCGCACCTCAATGTGCCGCCCCAAAGCCCGTGCAGCCGCTTCGATCTGATCCAGTCTGGAAGCGTGGCGCAGGTCAAACAGCCGGTCTACTTGCGGCATGTGCCAGCCCAGGCGCCGCGCCAACTCTGCCTTCTTGATGCCCTGCTCGGTCATGGCCTGGTACACGCCGAGCTTGGCGCCTTCCAGGGGCGATGGACGCACGGTGGGCTGTCCACGTTTGGGCTTGCTGGGCGTGGGCAGCGCCTTGCGGGCCGCCACATAGAACGACAATGCCGTTTCCAGCGCGTCCACTGCTTGCAGCAGGGCCTCGTCTTCATCGGCGCCAAAGGTCAGCGCTTCGGGCACGTCTGGAAAGGTCACCAGCGTTGTGTCGCCGTCGGGTGTCAGGATCACGGGGTAGTCAAACATTCGATGGCCTCACTTCAATCCGAGTTGACGCTTGATCGCGGCCTCCAGACCCTTGCCCAACTCGGCGGTGCCGTGCATGGGCAGGGTGGACTGCCTGCCGTTCAGGATCACCTTGAGATGCGAGCCTTTGCCGGGCTCAAAAGTGGCGCCTTGCTGCTCCAGCCACTTCTTCATCTGCTTGGAGTTCATGGGCTGAATGGTAAACAGTTTTGTTGTTTTTCCGGGATCTGACGACGGTTTCTACCGCCCCAACCGATACGGCTCGTCCTCCACCACAAACCGCTGCTCCGCCATCGCACCGGTGATCCACTCCGCCACGGCGGGCAGCGCGGTGACGCGGTCGATGTAGGCATGGACCGTGGGTGAGACGGGCAGCGCGTAGGTGCGCAGGCGCATGCACACGGGGGCGTAGTAGGCGTCGGCGATGGAGAACTTGCCGAACAGCATGGGCCCGCCGTGCCGGGCCAGCAGTTCCTCCCACATGGCCTGCAGCCTCGCCATGTCGGCGTGCACGCCGGGCTTGTCGCGCCAGACCAGTGCGCCGATCTCGGGCAGGCTGGCCTCGATGTTCATCGGGCAGTGCGTGCGCAGGGCGGTGAAGCCGGCGTGCATCTCGGCGCAGATGCTGCGCGCCCGGGCGCGGGCAGCGGGGTCGGCTGGCCAGAGATGCTTGTCTGGAAAGCGTTCGGCCAGGGTCTCGGCGATGGCCAGGGAATCCCAGACGGCCAGGCCACCGTCCACCAGCACGGGTACTTTGCCCACGGGGTTCAGGGGCAGCACCTGGCGCTTGAACTCCGAGCTGGCCGCCATGTCGTCGAAGGGCACCATGATCTCTTCGAAGGCGATGCCCGACTGGCGCATCAGCACCCAGGGCCGCATCGACCAGGACGAGTAGTTCTTGTTGGCGATGAAGAGCTTGAGCATGGTCGTTCTCCGATGTGGGGTGTGGCGTCTTACTCCACCGCTGATTCCAACAACCGCAAGGTCCCGGCGTCGGCATCGATCTCGGCTTGTACGCCCACCGGCAGCGTGAACTTGCGCCTGACGTGGCCGAACTGGGCGCCCCGGTAGACGGGCACACCCAGTCCGCCAAAGTAGTCGTCGAACACCTCGTCCAGCGTGAGCGAACCAAAGCTGCCTTCGCTGGGCTTGCAGTCGGTGAAGCCCCCCAGCACCACGCCCGCCACGCGCTCCAGGGCGCCTGTGAGCATCAGCGTGGAGAGCATCCGGTCGATGCGGTAGATGTATTCGTTCACGTCCTCCAGGAACAGGATGGCGCCGTCGAACGAGGGCCAGTACGGCGTGCCTGCCAGGGAGGTGAGCACGGCCAGGTTGCCGCCGATCAGCGGCCCCTGGGCCATGCCCCCGTTCAGGGTGGTGATGCGCCCGTCCTGCGGCACCTGGTCGTCCCCCGTGACCTGCACATTGCGCAGCGTGTGGTCCTGCGTGTCCATGGCCACGGCATGGAAGTGCTCCACGCTGAAGGCGTTCCATTCCGAGCGCCCCAACGGGCTGTGGAAGGTGACCAGACCCGTCCTGACGTGCACGGCGGTGATGAGCGCGGTGACGTCGGAGAAGCCGCCCAGGAACTTGGGGTGCTCGGCGATCAGGTCGTAGTCGAGCAGCGGCAGCACGCGGTTGGCGCCCGAACCGCCCGTCATCGCCAGGATGCCGGCTACCTCGGGGTCGCGGAACATGGTGTGGATGTCGTCAGCGCGCTGCTGGGCGGTTCCCGCCATGTGCCCATAGCGGGCGCGCAGATGCGAACCTTCCTTCACCTGGAACCCCAGCGCCGTCAGACGCTGGTGCGTGTCCTCATACGGGCCGCGCTCGTACACGGCACCCGAAGGGTTGACCAGACCGATGGTGTCGCCCGGGCGCAGGCGATTGGGGCGGATGAGAGCAGGCGTCTGGTTCATTGTTGTGAAGATTTTCCAGCAGGCATGGTCGCACGGCCTCATAGGCCAGGCGCTTGCCGGTTTCCCTGACATGGATGCCGTGCCGACGATGAGACGACAAGAGGCTGTCTTGCGGGTCTGTTTGGCTTTTCGGAAAACTTGAGTCATATTTCCCCCAATTGACTCGTTTCGCGCATGCTGAGCTTCAACACCAACCAGATGGCCGTGACGGCCCAGCGATCTTTGTGGTCCACGACGTCGGCGCTGCAGGTGACCAATGCGCGACTGGCTTCGGGCTTGCGCATCAACAGTGCGCGCGACGACCCTTCGGGCCTGGCGATTTCGGAGCGCCTGCTGACGCAGATCCGCGGCACCGACATGGCCATGCGCAACGCCAACGATGCGATCTCGCGGGCGCAGGTGGGCGAAAGCGCCACGGGCTCCCTGGTGGATGCCCTGCAGCGCATGAACGAGCTGGCGGTTCAGGCCTCCAACGGCAGCCTGACCAGTGCCGACCGGTCCTTGCTGGAGGTGGAGTTCGACCAGTTGCAGGACGAGGTTGCGGACCTGATATCGAACACGGCGTACGGCGGCGTCAAGCTGCTGGACAACGCTGACAACGCCGACATCCAGGTCGGCCCCGACGCTGGGCAGAGGGTCACCCTTTCCAACACCGATCTGTCGGCCCTGGCCAGCAACGTGGCGAGCTTGTCACTTGCAGATGGTACGGGCGCCTTGGCCACTGCGGCCAATACCGCGCTGGCCACGGCGCTGGACACCGCCACCTCGGCCCAGGCCTCCTGGGGCGCTGCGCAGAACCGCTTCGATGCGGTCGTATCGAACCTGGAGTCCTCCTCCGTCATCCTGTCCATTGCGCGGGGGCGCATCGTCGATGCTGACATGGCCGCCGAGACCGCAAACCAGTCGCGGCTGTTGCTGCTTCAGGACTCGGCCCTGGCCATGCTTGCGCAGGCCAATGCCCGCCCCCAGAGCGTGCTCAGCCTGCTGCTGGGCTTGCCCAGCTGACCGGCCGCGCCAGGTGCCGGGCACGCAGGCGTTCTTGCGTGCCCCCGCGCTTGCGACAATGCAAGGTGTTGCCCCTGCCTTGCATCTTTCCACCATGAGCCAGAACATCCTGCAATCCCTGCCCGCCGGCCAGCGCGTGGGCATCGCCTTCTCCGGCGGCCTGGACACCTCCGCAGCCGTCCACTGGATGCGCGCCAAGGGTGCCATCCCCTGCGCCTACACCGCCAACCTCGGCCAGCCCGACGAGAGCGACTACGAGGAGATCCCGCGCAAGGCCAAGGCCTACGGGGCTGACATTGCCCGACTGATCGACTGCCGCGCGCAGCTGGTGGCCGAGGGCATCGCCGCCATCCAGTGCGGGGCTTTCCACGTCACCACGGCGGGTGCCACCTACTTCAACACCACGCCGCTGGGCCGCGCCGTCACCGGCACCTCGCTGGTGGTGGCGATGAAGGACGACGGAGTCAACATCTGGGGCGACGGCAGCACCTACAAGGGCAACGATATCGAGCGCTTCTACCGCTACGGCCTGCTGGCCAACCCGGCGCTGAAGATCTACAAGCCCTGGCTGGACCAGCGCTTCATTGACGAGCTGGGCGGCCGCAAGGAGATGAGCGAGTACCTCATCGCCA
>JBIKMY010000234.1:0-4227 GCA_044358945.1 Rubrivivax sp. | reverse complement strand
TCATCCTGGTCGACTACTTGGACTACCACTGAAGAGTGCCGCCATGACTCCACTTCATCACCACCCACACCCCGGTGCGATCCTGCGCGAAGACGTGCTGCCAGCTCTGGGCCTGAGCATCACCGACGCCGCGATGCAGCTCGGTGTCACGCGGACGGCCCTGTCCAGGGTCCTCAACGGACGCGCCGCCGTCTCGCCAGAGATGGCGTTGCGCATCGAGGCCTGGCTTGGCAAGGATCGCGGTGGCGATGCCGGCCTGTGGCTGCGCATGCAAGCCCACTTTGACCGCCACCAAGCCGAACTGCGCTTGCGCGGGCGCCCACTGAACGTGCAGCGCGCACCAGCGATGCCGTGAACTCGGCAGTCCTCAATCTCCAGCCCACATGACCGCTCCGATCCTGGTCGACGTACCCGCCGAAACCGAAACCCCTCGGCTGCTCGTCCACAAACGCCAACCCGATGAGCGGGCCGGCGTCTCTCAGGACTTGGCGAGCCACGGCGGCTTGCCATGAGCCCCCGATGTTTCTACACTGTAGACACATCCAGAAAGCAACACCATGCAAGCCGTGATCCGCAAATGGGGCAACAGCCCAGCCCTTCGACTGCCCACCACCCTGCTGAAAGAGGCAGGCTACCAACTGGAACAGAAGGTTGAACTGCTGGTGTCGGACGGTCGCATCATCATTCAACCGTCCGAGAAGGTGGAATACGACTTGGAAGCGCTGGTCAGCGGCATCACGGCCACCAACGCGCACGAAGAGGCCTCCTTCGGCCCGCCGGTCGGCAAGGAAGCCCTTTGATGGCAGCGCGCGGCTACGTGCCGGAGGCCAGCGACGTGGTCTGGCTGGAGTTTGACCCCCAGGCCGGCCACGGACAAGCCGGGCACCGGCCGGCGCTGGTCATCAGCCCGGCCCCCTACAACGGCAAGACGGGCCTCATGGTCTGCTGCCCCATGACGACCCGGATCAAGGGGCATCCCTTCGAGGTGGTCACGCAAGTTGATGGCGTGGACTGCGCCGTCCTCTCTGACCAGGTGAAGTCACTGGACTGGAAAATCCGCCGCGCCCAGAAGAAGGCCACCGTCTCGCCAGACGTCATGGTGCACGTCCGCGCCAAGATCAAGGCGCTGCTGCGCACGCCGTAGACCCGCGATGGCTGACGCTGGCAAGACAACCCTGACACCACCGTCTGCATCCTGGTCCGAACCTGAGCCCTCCACAAGCCCCGCCACCATGCTGACACCCGATGTACAACAAGCCGCCTCGCGCAGCGTGCTGTGCTGGCTGGCCACGGTCGACGCCCACGGCCAGCCCAACGTCTCGCCCAAGGAAATCTTCGCCGTCTTCGATGCGCAGCACCTCGTGGTGGCGAACATCGCCTCGCCCACCAGCGTCCGCAACCTGCAGCACTCGCCCAAGGTCTGCCTGAGCTTCATCGACGTCTTCGTGCAGAAGGGCTGCAAGGTGACCGGCCAGGCGCGGTATGTGGTGCGCGCCGATGCGGACTTCGCCTACTGGGCCCAGCCCCTGCTCCCCCTGGCCGGGCCGCGCTTCACTCTGCACGGCGTGATCGTGGTCAAGGCTCTGGCCGTGGAGCCCATCTTGGCGCCGAGCTACCGGCTCTACCCCAGCGAAACCACCGAGGCCTCGCAGGTCGCGTCGGCGCTGAAGACCTACGGGGTGCAGCGCCCAGGCACCTGAGCCGGTTCGGGGCGCGAGGATCCTCACCCGTACCGCTTCCCCTCCTCCAACAAGGCCGCCGTGCCGATCACGTCGTTGAGCTGGTCGAAGTCCAGCATGTGGTCGCGCATCGGCGCGGTGGTGCGGTGGGTGTGCAGGCTGGCGTAGTAGCGCTGCAGGGTGTGGGCCACGGCACGGGCCGTGCCGCCGGGGAAGATGACGATGCGAAAGCCGATGCGGCCGAGTTCGTCGGCGCTCTGGATGGGCGTCTTGCCGCCTTCCACCATGTTGGCCAGCAGCGGGATGCGGCCGGCAAAGTGCGCGCAGGCCTGGGCCATCTGCTCGGGGGTGCGCAGTGCCTCGATGAACAAGGCGTCCACGCCGCAGGCCAGGTAGGCCTCGGCGCGGTCGAGGGCAGCCTCGAAGCCTTCCACGGCCAGGGCGTCGGTGCGCGCCAGGATCAGCGTGTCTTGGCTGTGGCGCGCGTCCAGCGCGGCGCGCAGCTTGCCGCACATCTCGGCCGCAGGCACCACGCCCTTGCCGTCCAGGTGGCCGCAGCGCTTGGGAAAGGTCTGGTCTTCCAGCTGGATCATGGCTGCGCCCGCGCGCTCGAAGGCGCGCACGGTGCGCTGGGTGTTCAGCGCGTTGCCGAAGCCGGTGTCGGCGTCGACGATGACGGGCGTGCGCACCCGCTCGGTGATACGGGCCAGGGTGTCGGCCACTTCAGTGGCGGTGGTCAGGCCGATGTCCGAGCGCGCCAGGCGCGTGTAGGCGATAGAGGCGCCCGACAGGTACAGGGCCTCGAAGCCGGCCTGCTCGGCCAAGAGTGCGGTCAGCGCGTCGTAGATGCCGGGAGCGAGGACCGGGGTGGGCTGGGAGAGGCGCGTCTTGAAGTTCATGGGGGTCATGACGAGGATTCCTGTGCGAGCATCGCCGCCACCGTCCCCCCCGCCAACCAGCCACCGGCCACCGCGCTGAGCAGGCCGTTGCCGGTGAGGTAGCCCCAGACCTCGTTGCCGGAGACACCGCGCGCCGCTCCGCCTGCGGCCAGCAGGTTGGGCAAGGGGGTGCCGTCTTCGCGCAGCACGCGGCATTGTTCGTCGATGTCCAGGCCGCCCTGGGTGTGGAACAGCGAGCCCGTCACCTTCACCGCGTGCAGGGGCGCCGCCAGCTTGCGCTTGAAGGTGCGGCCGAAGCGGTCCGGCACACCCGGCTCGATGGCGGCCAGGGTGGCGCGCAGCGCCGTCTCATCGCAGCCGATGTGCGCCGCCAGCCCGGCCTCGTCGGCAAAGCTGCGCAGTGCGCCATTGGCCTGGGCCTCCACAAAATCAGGGAAGGTCTGCAGCAGGTCCAGCACGGGCGTGTCGAACACGTTCCAGGCGATGCCGCCGGGCTGGGCCAGCACCTCCACCGCCGCCTCGGAGTAGCCGTGGTTCTCGTTGTGGAAACGCTGGCCCTGCGCATTGATCTGCACGCCGCCTTCCATCATCGCGGCCCAGGTCATCAGCGCGCCCTGCGGGATGATCCAGGAGCCGTGGCCCTGGTAGCCGCCCAGGTCCGCCAGGCGCGCGCCCAGGCGGCGGCCCCAGGCGATGGCGCTGCCGTCATTGCCCACATGCCCGCCGAAGCTGGCCTCGGCCATGGCCGGCAGCAGCTCGCGCACCAGCCCCGGGTTGCCGCCATAGCCATTGCAGGCCAGGATCAACGCATCGCAGGCCAGGCGTTCCACCGTGCCATCGGGACGCTGGTAGCCCACGCCGACGATGCGGTCGTCCGCGGAGCTGTCGTCCACCCAGATCTCGCGCACCAGCGCCTCGGTCAGTACGTCCACGCCGCGCGCCGCCGCCACGCGGCCCAGGGCTGCGAGCAGCGCCGCGCCCGTGCGCTCGGGCACGCAGTGGATGCGGTGCACGCTGTGGCCGGGGTAGAGCCAGGTGTCCGCCACCTCGAAGGTGATGCCATGCGCCTCCAGCGCGTCGATGGCCTGGCGCACGCCCTCGGTGTAGGCCACCACCAGGTGCGGCGCCGCCTGGCCGTGGCTCTTGACCTCGATCTCGCGGCGGAACAGCGCCAGCGAATCCGGGATGCCGAGAGACTTCTGCAGCCGCGTCTCGGCCGCAGGTATGAAGCCCGAGGACAAGGCGGTGGAACCGCTGGGCACGGCGTCGCGCTCCAGCACCACACAGTCGACGCCGGCGTCGCGCAGGCGGATGCCCGCCGTCATGCCGCAGGCGCCGCCGCCCACGATCACCGCCGGCACATGGGGCGTGTCCGCGGGCATGGCGGCGGCGCGGACCACGCGCGCCGGGTGCTGGGCGATGGCGGGGCTATCGGCCGAAAGTACTGAGGCAAGGCCTTCGGTACGTGCCGCCGCAGATCCCGCAACCCGGGGTTCGTCAGGGGAAGAGGTCATCGGTTCGGTCTCGATGGTGGGAACACGGAGAGGTATCGTGAGCAACCGACAGCGGCGAGGGCTCTGACGGCCATTGAAGCCTGGGACCGCCTGTCACCCTGCGCCGCCTCAGCCTGCGTGGCCGGCAGCGGCGGA
>JBIKMY010000233.1:0-4234 GCA_044358945.1 Rubrivivax sp. | reverse complement strand
TCGAAATCCCCGTTCAGGATCATGCGGGCGAAGGCCTTGGAGCCGGTGACGTTGGTGCGCTCGCCGATGTTGACGAACAGCGAACCCTGACCGATCAGCACGGGCTCCAGGCCGGACAGGCGCATGGGCTGTATCGAGGCTTTAGGCCCGAGGGTGTCTTGCCTGCTGATGTTCTGCCCCGCTTGTGTGACAGCAGATTCTTCAGATGTTGTGGAATTGATGGGGCCTGTCATGCTTGCGGTCGAGTTCATCAGTCAACTTGATTAGAAACGTGCTTCAGCATGCCCAGCTCTGATCACTGTTGTCGCCGTCGGCTTGGTCCGCGCCACGTCAATGATGAGCTTGGCGATCATCTCGCGCAGGTCAAACCGATGGCCGAACCGGTAGGCGAAGGCACCGAGGTAAGTCTGGGCGTATTTGCGGTACGTCAGCGCCTTGAAGAGGTCCAACATTATGGACTTGAGGTTGCCCAGCACGGTGTTGATCCACTTGATCTCGAGCAGGTCCCGAGACTTGACTGCACCTACCACCCTGGCCATGTGACCTGTTCCCCTCCAGCCGTACCAACCCGAAGTAGCAGGGTCAACCATGGCAGGGCAGCAGCAGGTTGCTACGATGGTAGCGACCACGGCCATTCCTTTTCTCCCACCTGCCGTAAATCTCGCGCCCGCTCCCCTTTCTGCCGCCATTGCTGGCGCCCATTCGGCGTGGGCGCTGCCCACGATCAGCCAGTGGCTGGGCAGTGACGCCGACACCAGCTTCAACTACGTCATCGCCTTCTTGCTGCTGGTCGCGCTGCCCGCACACGCTGGCGTGCTGGGCATGCGTCGTCAGGAGGGCCCGGCGGTTCAGGGCCTGGACAAGCCGCTTCTGATCAGGGTGGGCGCGTCGTTAGCTGCTGCCGCTGCGGTATCGGGTCTCTTGATGCTGGCCAGCTAGCCTGGGGGCGATCGACGCTGTGCCTGGGTGCACCTTGGGTTGAGCCCCTACGCTGGAGTCTTGAAATGAGAAAACCAGATGAGCAGGTGCAAGCTGCCGCGCAACCGGAATCCAAGAGTTCACGCCGCCGCAGGCACGCCTTGTCATCCCTAGCTGCTCTGCTTTGCGTGGGAGTCCTGCTTCGCTTGGGACGGTTTCCCGTACCAGCCTGGGCCCTGCTGGTGTCGGGTGCAGCGCTGGCATTCGTATTCATTCTTCCGGCGCTCGGGGGCCGCATGCACGAGCCTGACGTCAGCCCCTTCAAGAAAGTGCCTTGGGGCACTTGAACGGCTCGCATCCCCTGGATCTCCACCGCACGATCCTGCAGCGCGAGCGCCAGGGGTGAGTCTGCAGGGCCCAGGCTTAGGATGGCCTACTGGATCAGTTCATCAGTGAGGAGGCCCGCATGGCCAGCGAAGACAAGGCGAAAGGTCCGGCGTCGTACTTTCCATCCATCGAGAAGACCTATGGCAAGCCCATTGGGCACTGGATGGACGTGCTTCGCGGTGCGGGCGAGATGAAGCACATGGAGTAAGGAGCCTGTCTGAAATTTTGTGTGTGAGGCATACGATGACCATCGGGAGCATGTATGCCAAGCAAGACGAAGCTGAAGAATGCAGCCATTGCCGAGAGATCGGCGGCGCTGCCGAAGATTCCCCAGGAGTTGCTTGATCAGATCGCGCAGGGCGCGACCACGGCCGAGGCCATCCAGGACGTGACCATGGCGCTGAAGAAGGCGCTGATCGAGCGAGCCCTTGGTGGGGAGTTGAGCCACCACCTGGGCTACCCGCCCGGGGGCGACAAGCCTGCGCAGGCGGGCAACCACCGCAACGGCAGCACCGGCAAGACCGTGCTGACCGAGGACGGCCCCGTGCGCATCGAGGTGCCGCGCGACCGGCACGGCAGCTTCGAGCCGCTGCTCATCCCCAAGCACGAGCGGCGCTTCACGGGCTTTGACGACAAGATCGTGGCGCTGTACGCGCGCGGCATGACGGTGCGCGAGATCCAGGCGTTCCTGGCAGAGCAGTACGCCACCGAGGTGTCGCCGGAGTTCATCAGCTCGGTCACCGATGCGGTCATGTCCGAGGTGACGGCCTGGCAAGCGCGGCCGCTGGAGCCGATGTACCCGGTGGTGTTCTTCGATGCCCTGCGAGTGAAGGTGCGCGAGGATGCGGTGGTGCGCAACAAGGCCATCTACCTGGCCCTGGGGGTGCTGGCCGACGGCACGCGCGACATCCTGGGGCTGTGGATCGAGAACACCGAGGGCGCCAAGTTCTGGATGAAGGTCTTCAACGACCTCAAGACCCGGGGGGTGGCCGACATCCTGATCGCGGTGACGGATGGGCTCAAGGGCATCCCCGAGGCCCTGGGGGCGGTGTTCCCGGCCACGACGCTGCAGACCTGCATCGTGCACCTGATCCGCAACAGCCTGGACTACGCGAGCTGGAAGGACCGCAAGGTGCTTGCCGCGGCGCTCAAGCCGATCTACACGGCGGCCAATGCCGAGGCGGCCGCCCAGGCCATGGACGAGTTCGAACGCGGCGCGTGGGGGCAGAAATTCCCCACGGTGGTCGCGGGATGGCGCAGGGCCTGGGACCGGGTGATTCCGTTCTTCGCCTTCCCGCCTGCCGTGCGCCGTGTGATCTACACGACCAACGCCATCGAGAGCCTGCACAGCCGGCTGCGCAAGATCATCAAGACGCGCGGGCACTTCCCCAGCGACGATGCGGCCACCAAGCTGCTGTGGCTGGCTCTGCGCAACATCACGGCCGACTGGGGCCGCGCGGCCAAGGAGTGGCGTGAGGCGATGAACCAATTCGCGATACTCTACGAAGAGCGGTTTACGCTGCCGGCGCAGGCTGGCAGATGAGGAGGTTGAACCATGAGTACATGGCTCAACCGGGGCGCCTCTGGCGGCCTGGCAGGGGCCTGAAAGCAGTCAAGAAAATGACCCAAAGCCAAATCACCCAACCGCCTCACACACAGAAATCCTGACAGCCCCCGATGAGGGCGGCACACGGGCTTGCCAAGACGGCTGTCCCGCCGCCGCAAAGCTCACCGCCGACCTGCCATCCTGCCCCTACAACACCCGCCCCGGGTTCATCACCCCTTGCGGGTCCAGGGCGGTCTTGATCTGGCGCATCAGCGTCAGCGCCACCGCGGATTTGCGGTGGCGCAGTTCCTCGCGCTTGAGTTCGCCCACGCCGTGTTCAGCTGAGATGGAGCCTCCGAAGGCCTGCACGGCGTCGTAGACGATGTCGTTGACGCGGGGCTCGTGGGTGCGCAGAAAGGCTGCGGCATCGGTGCCGGACGGAGCTTGCACGTTGTAGTGCAGGTTGCCGTCGCCCAGGTGGCCGAAGTTCACGAGGCGGATGCCCGGCAGGTGGGCCTGCAGCGCGGCGTCGGTTTCCTGCACGAAGCGGGGGATGGCCGAGACCGGCACGCTGATGTCGTGCTTGATGTTCAGGCCTTCTTCGGCCTGGGCCAGGGGGATGGATTCGCGCACATGCCACAGTGCGCGTGACTGGGCCAGGCTCTCGGCCACCACGGCGTCTTCCACGCAGCCGGCTTCCAGCGCCGCGCCCAGCAGGTTCTCGAACCGGGTTCGGGCCGTCGCTTCGCCTTCTGCGTCTGACTGCTCCAGCAAGACGGTCCATGGCGCTTGGGGAAAGGGTTGGGGCAGGGCAGGGAAATGCCGGGCCACGAGGTCCAGCGAGAAGCGGTTCATGACCTCGAAGCCCGTCAAGGACGCATCGAGCCGGTTGCGCGCCATCGCCAGCAACTGCACCGCTGCTTCCAGGGAGGGGCAGGCGGCCAGGGCGGTGACGGTGGCCGCGGGCTGCGGGAACAGCTTCAGTGTGGCTGCCGTGATCACGCCCAGGGTGCCTTCGCTGCCGATGAACAGGCCGCGCAGGTCGTAGCCGGTGTTGTCTTTGCGCAGCCCGGACAGGCCGTCCCAGATCTCGCCCGTGGGCGTCACCACTTCCAGGCCCAGGCACAGGTCCCGCGCGTTGCCGAAGCGCAGCACCTGGGTGCCGCCGGCGTTTGTGGCCAGGTTGCCGCCGATGGTGCAACTGCCTTCGGCGGCCAGGCTCAAGGGAAACAGCAGGCCCCGCGCTTCCGCGGCGGCTTGCACGGCCTGCAGCACGCACCCAGCCTCCACGGTGAGAGTGAGGTTGTCGGCGTCCAGCTCCCGCACCGCCGTCATGCGGCGCAGGGACAGCAGCACCTGGCGGCCCTGGTCGTCTGGCACGCC
>JBIKMY010000013.1:0-14900 GCA_044358945.1 Rubrivivax sp. | reverse complement strand
GACATGTGGTTTCCTGCGCCGGCCCGATCAGGAAAGGTGAAAGCCGGCAATGTGTGCAACAGGTGTTGCGGGGGTTGCGATAGTGAACATCACCAGACCCAATGGCCTGACGGCCGGAAGGGGAGCCTGGTGGGCGGTTGACCCTGCCTGCAATGACACACGCCCGCGGGAGCGTGCCCCACTCAGAAGGGCCTGCGTTGGCTCCACCAATCCAGAGCGAGACCGACGCTTTCGTCGATGCCCATCTCGGAGTTGTCCAGAGCCAACGCGTCTTCGGCCGGCTTCAGGGGTGACGCGCTGCGGACTCTGTCCTGCTCGTCACGCCGCTCAAGGTCAGCACGAAGGTCTTGGAGTCTAGCCTGAATACCCTTTGAAATCAACTGCTTATGACGTCTGTCGGCCCTGCGCGCCGCACTTGCGGTCAGAAACACCTTGAGCGCAGCGTCCGGGAAGACCACGGTGCCCATGTCGCGTCCGTCGGCCACGAGGCCGGGCAGACGTCGGAACGAAAGCTGCAGGTCATGCAGGGCCTGCCGTACGGCCGGGTGCGCGGACACCTGCGAGGCCAGCAAGCCGCCCGCCTCGCTGCGCACTTCATCGGTGCGGTCTGCGCCGTCAATCAGAACGCGCTCGCCGTCAAAGCGCAGATCGAGTTGGCGGCACACTGCGGCCACCGCCTCACCGTCGGTCAGGTCCACCCCTGCAAGGTGTGCGGCCACGCCTGCGGCGCGGTAGATGGCGCCCGAATCCAGCAGGTGGTAACCCAGCGCTGCCGCCAGGCGGCTGGCCAGCGTGCCCTTGCCCGAAGCCGAAGGGCCATCCACCGCGATCACCGGCACTGCGCCGGCCACTGCGCCGGCCAAGCCGAACAAGGCCTCGAAGTAGTCGGGGAAGGTCTTGGCCACGCAGGCCGGCTCCAGGATCCGAACGGGAACGGCCGGCGCAGCGCCAGCCAACGGGTTGAACGCAGCCAGCGACAGGCACATGGCCATGCGGTGGTCGTCATAGGTGTGCACCGCGGCCGGCTGCCATTGCGCCGGCGGCGCGACTTCGATGAAGTCCGGGCCTTCAGACACCAAGGCGCCCACCTTGCGCAACTCGGCGGCCATCGCCGCGATGCGATCGGTCTCCTTCACGCGCCAACTGGCGATGTTGGTCAGCCGCGAGGGGCCATCGGCATACAGCGCCATGACCGCCAGCGTCATGGCGGCGTCGGGGATGTGGTTGCAATCCAGGGTCAAGGCCTTCAGCGGCCAGGCGCCGCGCTCCACTTCCAGCCAGTTCGGCCCACTGCGCACCACGGCCCCCATGGCTTGCGCCGCTTCGACGAAACGGATATCGCCCTGGATGGAGGCCGCCCCCACCCCCTCGATGCGCACCGGCGCCCCTGGCCGGGCCGCCAGGGCCCCGAGCGCGATGAAGTACGAGGCCGAGGAGGCGTCGCCTTCGACGTGCACATCGTCAGGCGTGCGGTAGGCACTGCCCGCGGGCAGGGTGAAGCGCTGGAAGCCCTCGCGCTGCACCCGGATGCCGAACTGCGCCAGCATGTTCAGCGTGATCTCGATATAGGGCTTGGAGATCAACTCACCTTCCACCTCGATCACCACAGGCGCCTCCACCGCCACCAGGGGCAGCGCCAGCAGCAGCGCCGTAAGGAACTGGCTGGACACATCCCCCCGAACTCGGATGGGCTGAGACAGATTCAGCCGCCCGCCGGCCTGGCCACGCAGGCGCAGCGGAGGGTAGCCCTCCTGACCTTCGCACACCACCGTGCAGCCCAGTGGACGTAGCGCCTGCACGAGGTCGCCGATGGGGCGCTCGTGCATGCGCGGCACACCGCGCAGGCGAAAGTCCCCGCCCTGCGTCGCAGCCAGAACTGCCAGCGCTGCCGTCAAGGGACGCATGGCCGTGCCGGCGTTGCCCAGAAACAGCTCCGCCTCGTGCACCTTCAGACGCCCGCCCAGGCCGGTGATGTGCCACAGCGGCCCGCGGGCCTCGACACCGCAGCCCAGCACGCGCAAGGCCTGCAGCATCACCCGGGTGTCGTCCGAGTCCAGCAGGTCGTGGATGACGGTGGTGCCCTGCGCCAGCCCGGCCAGCAGGAGTACGCGGTTGGAGATGCTCTTGGAGCCCGGCAGGCGCACTGCGCCGGCAGCCGCGCTCATAGGCGGCAGGTCAAGGAAGGGGATGGCGTACATGGTGTTCCCGGACAGGGGCCGCACGGTGCGGTGTTCAGGCCGTCTCGTCTGGCGTGGCCGCCCCCAGGTGCCACTGCCCGCGCACGGCCGAAGGCGAGGCCAGCAGATCCAGCAGCGACTGGGCATCGCCGGCGGTCATGGCCGACTCGATGCAGTCCAGCGCCTGCCGGAACCGTGCCGACTGCGCCAGCACCTCCTGGCGGTTGGCCAGCAGGATGTCGCGCCACATGGCGGGCTCACCAGCGGCGATGCGGGTGAAGTCGCGAAAACCAGGCCCGGCCAGCTGCAACATGCGCGCACCGTCCGGCGCCTGGGCCACTGCTGACATGTAGGCATAGGCCAGCAGGTGCGGAAGGTGGCTGACCGCCGCGAAGGCGCGGTCATGCTCCAGCGGGCTCATCTGACTCACCACGGCGCCCAGGGCCGTCCACAGGGCATGGGCACGCTCGGTGCGAACGGGGTCTGTGTCCGAGGTGGGCGTGAGGATCACCCTGCGGCTGCGGTACAGCAGTGCATCAGCGGCGTCCACGCCCGCGCGCTCCTTGCCGGCGATGGGGTGAGCGGGCACGAAGCCGGCCACCGCTGCGCCCAGCGCCTGTCGGGCAGCCTCCACCACGTCTTGCTTGGTGCTGCCCACATCCATGCACAGGGCCTGCGGCCCGAGCGCCGGGCGCAGGGCCTGCAGCACCTCGAAGGTAGAGGCCACCGGCACGGACAGCAGCACCACGTCGGCCTGATGCGCCGCATCGGCAGCGGTGGCGCAGGCCTCATCGATGACGCCCAGGGCCAGAGCCCGCTGGCTTGATGCGGGCGACCGGCTGTACCCCACGATGTGGCGTACCCGTCCGGCCTGTCGCAGGGCCAGCGCAAAACTGCCCCCCATCAGCCCGCAGCCGACGATGCCCAGCCGCTCGATCATGCTCAGTGGGTGTCGACGGGGTAGGTGCCCAGCACCTTGAAGAAGGCGCAGGTGCTGCGCAGCTCGGCCAGCGCCGTGGCCACGCGGGGGTCATCCGGGTGACCGGCGATGTCGATATAGAAGTAGTACTCCCACTGACCCGAACGCGCCGGCCGCGACTCGAACCGAGTCATCGACACGCCGTGCGCCTTCAGTGGCACCAGCATGTCGTGCACCGCGCCGGGCCGGTTGGGCACCGAGACCACCAGGCTCGTGCAGTCCTGGCCACTGGCACGCGGCGCGGGGATGCGCTCGGGCAGGGCCACGATGGCAAAGCGTGTGCGGTTGTGTGCGTCGTCCTGGATGGCGGGGGCCACGACGTGCAGGCCGAACTCGCTGGCCGCACGCTCGCTGGCGATGCCTGCCAGGGATTCGTCCAGCGACGCCAGGCGTGCGCCCTCGGCATTGCTGGACACGGGCCGGCGCTCAACCTGCGGCAGGTGCAGCGACAACCAAGCCTGGCACTGCGCCAGCGCCTGCGGGTGGGCCAGCACCGCGGTGATCCCCGCCGCCGAGTTGATCTTGCGCATCAGGTTGTGGCGCACCAGCAGGCTGGTCTCGCCCACGATGGACAAGGGTGTGTGCAGGAACAGGTCCAGCGAGCGCGCCACCACACCCTCGGTGGAGTTCTCCACCGGCACCACCCCAAAATCGGCCGCCCCCGCGCTGGCCGCGCGGAACACCTCGTCGATGCTGGCACAGGGCACGCACTCAATGGAGGAACCGAAGTAGCCCAGCGCCGCCTGCTCGCTGAAGGTCCCGGCGGGCCCGAGATAAGCCACGCGGGACGGACTCTCCAGCGATCGGCAGGCCGACATCACCTCACGCCAGATGGGGGCGATGCTGGCGTTCTTCAGCGGCCCGGCATTGTCACGCTTCAGCCCCTCGATCACCTGGGCCTCGCGCTCGGGCCGGAACACGGGCGAGCCTTCGTGCTTCTTGATCTCGCCCACCTCCAGCGCCAGGCCGGCGCGGCGGTTGAGCAGCGCCAGCAGTTCCCGGTCAACGGCGTCGATCTGCTCGCGCAGCGCCAGCAGTGCGGGGTTCATCAGGCGGCGTCCCCGGCCTCGGCCTCAGGCTCGTCATCACTGCCAGCATCGTTCTCCACGATGCGCTGCAGGCCACTGAGCTTGGCACCGGCATCCAGGGCGATCAGCGTCACCCCTTGCGTGGCGCGGCCCAGTTCACGGATCTCACTCACCCGGGTGCGCACCAGCACGCCCTTGTCGGTGATGAGCATGATCTCGTCGGCCGCTCGCACCAGGGTGGCCGCCACCACCTTGCCGTTGCGCTCCGACTGAATGATGGCGATCATGCCCTTGCCGCCGCGGCCATGCCGGGTGTATTCCACGATGCTGGTGCGCTTGCCAAAGCCGTTCTCAGTCGCGGTCAGGACGCTCTGGGTTTCATCTTCCGCGACCAATAGAGCGATGACGCTCTGGCCTTCATCCAATTGCATGCCCCGAACGCCACGTGCGGTTCGAGAGAGCGGGCGAACTTCGTCTTCTGCGAATCTCACGGCCTTGCCGCCATCGCTGAACAGCATTACATCGTGCTGGCCGTCGGTCAGCGCGGCGCCGATGAGGTGGTCACCCTCGTCAAGGTCCACCGCAATGATGCCGGCCTTGCGCGGGTTGCTGAACTCGTCCAGCGCCGTCTTCTTCACGGTGCCCAGCGCGGTGGCCATGAAAACATAGTGGTCGGCCGGGAAGCTGCGGAACTCACCCGTCAGCGGCAGCACCACGGTGATCTTCTCGCCCGGCTGCAGCGGGAACATGTTGACGATGGGCTTGCCGCGGCTGGCGCGGCCGCCTTGCGGCACTTCCCACACCTTCAACCAGTACACGCGGCCGCGGTCGCTGAAGCACAGGATCCAGTCGTGCGTGTTGGCGATGAAGAGCTGGTCGATCCAGTCGTCTTCCTTGGTCTGGGTGGCCTGCTTGCCGCGGCCGCCTCGGCGCTGCGCGCGGTATTCGGCCAGAGGCTGACTCTTGAAATAGCCGGTATGGCTGAGCGTGACCACCATGTCGGTGGGCGTGATCAGGTCCTCGGTGCCCAGCTCCTGCACGTTGTGCTCGATAGTGCTGCGGCGCGCGCCCACCTTGGTCTGGCCGAACTCCTGGCGGACATCGGTGAGCTCCTCGCGGATGATGGTGGTCACCCGCTCAGGCTTGGACAGCACATCCAGCAGGTCGGCGATCTGCGCCATCACCTCCTTGTACTCGCCGATGATCTTGTCCTGCTCCAGCCCCGTCAGGCGCTGCAGGCGCATCTGCAGGATCTCCTGGGCCTGGTCGTCAGACAGGCGGTACAGGCCCTCGGGCTGCATGCCGTAACTGGCGGGCAGGCCCTCGGGGCGGTAGGCGGCGCGGCCGCCGGGCGTGTCAGCCTCGGCGCGCGCGAGCATCTCGCGCACCATGGAGGAATCCCAGCTCTTGGCCATCAGGGCCGCCTTGGCCACGGGCGGCGTGGGCGAGGTCTTGATGATTTCGATGAACTCGTCGATGTTGGCCAGCGCCACCGCCAGGCCCTCCAGCACATGGCCACGTTCGCGCGCCTTGCGCAACTCGAACACGGTGCGCCGGGTGACCACCTCGCGCCGATGCTCCAGAAAGATGTCCAACAACTGCTTGAGGTTGCACAGCTTGGGCTGGCCGTCGATCAGGGCCACCATGTTGATACCGAAGGTGTCCTGCAACTGCGTCTGCTTGTACAGGTTGTTCAGCACCACCTCGGGCACTTCGCCGCGCTTGAGTTCGATCACCACCCGCATGCCGGACTTGTCGCTCTCGTCCTGGATGTGGCTGATGCCCTCCAACTTCTTCTCGTGAACGAGCTCGGCGATGCGCTCGAGCAGCGTCTTCTTGTTCACCTGGTAGGGAATCTCGTCGACGATGATGGCCTGACGCTGGCCGCGGTCGATGTCCTCAAAATGGCAGCGCGCGCGCATGACCACCTTGCCGCGGCCCGTGCGGTAACCCTCGCGCACGCCGTTCAGGCCGTAGATGATGCCGGCCGTGGGGAAGTCGGGCGCCGGGATGATCTCCATCAACTCCTCGATGGAAGCCTCCGGTGACTTCAGCAAGTGCAGGCAGGCATCCACCACCTCGTTGAGGTTGTGCGGCGGTATGTTCGTGGCCATGCCCACGGCAATGCCCGCCGAGCCGTTGACCAGCAGATTCGGCAGCCGGGTAGGCAGCACCAGCGGCTCTTTTTCCGAGCCGTCGTAGTTGGGCCCGAAATCCACCGTCTCCTTGTCCAGGTCGGCCAGCATCTCGTGCGCGATCTTGGACAGGCGGATCTCGGTGTAGCGCATGGCCGCGGCGTTGTCGCCGTCCACGGAGCCGAAGTTGCCCTGCCCGTCCACCAGCATGTGGCGCAGGGAGAAGTCCTGCGCCATGCGCACGATGGTGTCGTACACCGCGGTATCGCCGTGCGGGTGGTACTTGCCGATGACGTCGCCCACGATACGGGCGGACTTCTTGTACGGCCGGTTCCAGTCGTTGTTCAACTCATGCATTGCGAACAGCACGCGCCGGTGCACCGGCTTGAGCCCGTCGCGCGCATCGGGCAGGGCTCTGCCCACGATGACGCTCATCGCATAGTCGAGGTAGGACCGCCGCATCTCCTCTTCGAGGCTGATGGGCAACGTTTCCTTGGCAAACTGGGTCATGCGGACCAGCCTTGACGGCTGCAGTGAACGGAAGAAGCTCGGCTATGCGCCTGCGGTCCAGCGGGGCCGGATGTGGTTGCATGAAAGCAACGTTCATTCTAAGCCGCGGGGTCTGTAGCAAGTGCGCAACAAGCAGGCCGAGGCTCGTCAGCCTGTAGGGCGAATCAAAAAACTGACGCAACCCCTATGGCACAATATTTTGTCGGGGTAAATACCCGCCGTGTGGTTGGGCGTCGCCCATCACAATGGGCTTCCGATTTGAACGTTTCGCAGGCAACTGCGGCATTCCTCGAGAGGAGAAACATGAAGAAACTGAACAAGGTGGCCGTGCTTTTCGCATCGGTTGCGCTTGCCGTGCCCATGGCCGCGTTTGCCCAGGCCAAGAGCAACGACAACTGGCGTGCCTCCGACGGCACCGTCTGGAAGAACGGTAACAACGAACTCTGCTGGCGCAGTGCCGGCTGGACACCAGCCACGGCAGATGCCGCTTGCGACGGCGCGCTGAAGCCGCCGGCACCCGCTCCGGCCCCTCGCGTGGCTCCTCCGCCGCCCCCGCCCCCGCCGGCGCGCCCGCCTGCGCCTGCGCCTGCGCCTGCCGCGGCTCCCACGCCGGCTCCTGCACCGGCGCCGCGTCCGCCTGCTCCTGCGCCGGCCCCGGCCGCTCCGGCAGCGCCGGCCGCTGAGAAGGTGACGTTCGCTGCGGACGCCTTCTTCGACTTCGGCAAGTCTGCGCTGAAGCCTGAAGCTCAGGCCAAGCTGACGGATCTGGTGTCCAAGACCAAGAGCGTGAACCTGGAAGTCATCATCGCCGTGGGTCACACCGACTCCGTGGGTGACGACGCCTACAACCAGAAGCTTTCGATCGCCCGTTCTGAGGCTGTCAAAGCTTTCTTGGTGAAGGCTGGGGTCGAGAAAAACCGTGTCTACACCGAAGGCAAGGGCGAGAAGTCGCCTGTAGCCGACAACAAGACCGCCGAAGGCCGCGCGAAGAACCGCCGCGTGGAAGTCGAAGTCGTGGGCACCCGCACCCGCAGGTAAGCCCTGGCCATTCGGGGGCTCCAGAGCCCCCAATGTCAGAACCCCGCTTCGGCGGGGTTTTTGTTTTTCGCACGCACAATCTGCGCCCATGACCAACGTTGACCCTCAAGAACTGGCCAAGTTCAGTGAATTGGCCCACCGCTGGTGGGACCCGGACAGTGAATTCCGCCCCCTGCACCAGATCAATCCCCTGCGCCTGGAGTGGATTGACTCCTTGGCGAACCTGAAGGGCCAGCAAGCGCTGGACGTGGGATGCGGCGGCGGCATCCTGGCGGAGGCCATGGCGCGGCGGGCCAGTCAAGTGACGGGCATTGATCTGGCCACGCGCCCCCTTGGGGTGGCCCGCCTGCACGCACTGGAAGCCGGCGTGGAGAACATCGAGTACCGCGAGATTGCCGCCGAGGCGCTGGCTGCCGAGGCTCCAGGCCGCTTTGATGTAGTCACCTGCATGGAAATGCTTGAGCACGTGCCCGATCCGTCCTCGGTGGTGCGCGCCTGCGCCACGCTGGTACGCCCCGGGGGCTGGGTATTCTTCTCCACGCTGAACCGCAACCCCAAGTCGTTCCTGTTTGCCATCATCGGTGCCGAGTACGTGCTGCGCCTGCTGCCCAAAGGCACACACGAGTACGCGCGCTTCATCCGCCCAAGCGAACTGGCACGCTGGACCCGCGAGAGCGGCCTCACACTGGAAGGCAGCAAGGGGATGGAATACAACCCGTTGACGCGGCGCTACCGCCTGTCGGGCGACACCAGCGTCAACTACCTGTTCGCCTGCAGGCGCCCCGCATGAAGCGCTCGGTGCAGACGGTGCTGTTTGATCTGGACGGCACCCTGGTGGACAGCGCGCCCGACCTGGCAGGCGCTGCCAACGAGCTGCGCCAGGAGCACGGGCACCCTTCCCTGCCTTACGAGTCGCTGCGTCCGATGGTGGGCGCAGGCGCACGCGGCATGGTGGGACTGGCCTTCGGCGTGAAGCCAGGCGATGCAGGTTACGAGGCCCTGAAGGCGCGCTTTCTGGCCCTGTATGCCCAACGGCTGCTGCACAGCACCACGGTCTTCGAAGGCGTATGGCCCTTGCTTGACCGGCTGGAGCAGCACGGCCTGGGCTGGGGCATCGTCACCAACAAGGCCTACCACCTGGCCCTGGCGGTGAGCGAAGGCGTGGGCCTGCTTCCGCGCGCAGGGGTGCTGATTGGGGGCGACTCCACACCCTTTGCCAAGCCCCACCCCGAGCCCCTGCTGGAGGCCTGTCGCCGGCTCCAGGCCGACCCCGCCGCCTGCGCCTACGTCGGCGACGACCTGCGTGACATCCAGGCCGGCCGGGCCGCAGGCATGGCCACACTGGCGGCGGGCTGGGGCTACCTCGGTCAGGGCGAGCCCGTTCACGAATGGGGTGCGGATTCTCTGCTCGAGCAACCGCAAGGCCTCTTGCAGTGGCTGAACTTGCCCTAAGATGGATGACTTGGGGCCGACCTGGCTTCGACGTGGGTACGGCGTCGGATCAGGGCATGCCGAGCACCAGTCCGCTCGTAAATCCACTGGAAACAAAGTAACTGCGAACGACGAAAAGTTTGCTCTCGCCGCTTAAAACCGGTGAGCCTCTCAACGGCAGGCCGATGGGCCGGGCTTGAGCCGCAAGGCAATAGCTGAGAGGTCATTCACATTGGCTGGTCGGCCATCGGGTCACTCGGTGGTCGATAAGAACAAGTGACTGGCACCTTGCGCAGCGTGCCGCTGCGCGGCGCAAGGGGCGAGACCCAAATCAGACGGCTACGCATGTAGAACTGGCCGGCAAAGGCTTGCGGACGCGGGTTCGATTCCCGCCGGCTCCACCAGTACCAAGGGCCCAGAGACATCTCTGGGCCCTTTTTTTGGTCTGTTCCCCGAGGCAAACGGCGACTTCCGGAGCCGAAACTCGCCCACAAATTCTTCTGACGAGGCGAATTTCCTATGATCCTCAGCCCACACGTCCCAGCGCGCGAAGGATTTTCTCTGGGGTGATGGGCTGGCTCCAAACCTGGGCGTTCAACGGGGCGAGCGCATCGTTAATGGCGTTCATCACCGCCGCCGGTGCGCCGGCCGTACCGGCCTCGCCTGCACCCTTTGCGCCGAGCTGGCTGCTGCGGGTGGGGGTCTGCACGTGGGCCACCTCGATGTCCGGCATCTCTGCGCTCATCGGCACCAGGTAGTCAGCCATGTTGGCGTTGAGCATCAGGCCACGCTCGTCGTAGAGACATTCCTCGAACATCGCGCCGCCGATGCCCTGCACGATGGCGCCGCGGATCTGCTCGTCCACCAGCTTAGGGTTGAGCACGCGGCCGCAGTCTTCCACGGCCCAGTGCCTGAGCAGCTTGACGAAGCCGGTGTCAGGATCCACCTCGACGTAGGAGGCCTGCACACCGTTGGTGAAGATGAAGGGGTAGTCGCGCTGCGCGAAGTGGCGCGTGACCATCAGCTCGGGAGTGAAATCGTTGGGCAGGGTGTCGGAGCGGAAGTAGGCGATGCGGCCCAGCTCCGCCACGTCGAGCACCGGCTCCAGCGTCTTGCCGTCCACCACCTTGCCGCGACGAACGGCCAGTTCGGCCACATCGCGCTTGAGGATGACGGCAGCAACCTTCAAGATGTTGGCGCGCAGCGCCTGACCTGCCAGAAGAACCGCCTCGCCGCCCACGCCGGCTCCTCGCGAGGCCCAGGTACCGCCGCCATAAGGCGTGACGTCGGTGTCGCTCAACACCAGCCGCACCTTGTCCAGATCCACACCCACGGCGTCGGCGGCAATCTGACGATAGATACCGTCATTGCCCTGGCCTTGCTCGCCCACGCTCACACTCACGCTGATGGCACCGGACGGATCCAGCCGCATGGTGCAGCCGTCCTGCGAGGCAATGCGCGCACCACCCACGCCATAGAAGGCGGCGCTGGGGTTGGTGAGCTCGATCAGGGTGGCAAAGCCGATGCCGCGGTGAATACCCTGCCGGCGCAGCTCGGCGATCTCCGCCTTGAGCCGGGGGTAGTCCATCAGCTGCTCGATCTTGCGCAGGCAGGCTTCGTGTGAGAGCACCTCGAGCTTGATGCCGCTGGCCCCCGAAGTGGGGTACGCGTCGTCGGGAATGACGTTCCGCTTGCGGAACTCTAGCGGGTCCATGCCCACCGCGCGCGCAGCCTGATCCACCAGGCCCTCGGTGACGGCGCAGGCAATGGGGTGCCCCACCCCGCGGTACTGGCACGTCGGCGTCTTATTCTGGAAAACCACCTTCAGGTGGGCGCGGTAGTGCTTGTGCCGGTATGGCCCGCCCACCAAGTTGACCACCTGGTTGCCTTCAATGGCGCTGGTGCGCGGAAACATCGAGTAGGGGCCAATGCCCGTCAGGTCATCCATGTCGAAGGCCAGGATGTCGCCGCTTCGGCTGGCGGCAATGCGCGCCCGCACCCGGTGGTGGCGCGCATGGATGTCGCTCGTGAAGCTCTCGAGGCGGTCGGCGACGAACTTCACCGGCCGCTTGCACATCATGGACAGCGCCACCGTGGCGAAGTCATCGGGGTAGGCGTGCACCTTGATGCCGAAGGAGCCGCCCACCTCCTTGCACAGGACCCGGACACTGGACTCGGGCAGATCGAACTGGCGCGAGTACAGGTCCTGCATCATGTGCGGCGCCTGGAAGGAGTGGTAGACCGTGAGCCGCTGATCGGCCGAATTCCAGTCGGCGATCTGGCAGCGGGGCTCCAGCGTCACACCGGTGTGGCGACCGAACTCGAAGGTGGTCTCCACCACCGCATCGGCCTTGGCAAAGACATCGTCCACCGTGCCCACGTCGAGGCTGCGCGTGAAACACAGGTTGTCGCCCAGCTCAGGGTGGATCAACGGCGTGGCCGCGTCCAGCGCGGTCTCGATGTCGACCACCGGCTCCAGTTCTTCGATGTCCACCTGCAGGTGTTGCAGCGCGTCCTCCGCCTGCTCGCGGGTCTCGGCCACGATGGCCACCACCGGCTCGCCTTGCCAGCAGACCCGGTCGACGGCCAGCGGGTATTGCGGCGCCGACTTCATGCCCGCCAGGTGGCCCAGCACGGCCACCCAGGGCTTGCAGATCTTGGCCAGGTCGTGACCATCGGCCACCCGGATCACGCCAGGCATGCCCGACACGGCGCTTGCGTCGATGCGCTTGATTCGGCAGTGGGCCACTGGGCTGCGCCAGTACACCACGTGGGCCATGCGCGGCAGCTCGATGTCATCCACATAGGTGCCCTGGCCCTGCACCAGCTTGCGCGCACTCGGGCGCTCGATGCTGCGGCCGATGTAGCGCGGGTCCTCGGTCAGCTCGTGCAGGGGTTTGTCGGTCGGGTCGGCCGGGTGCGAGGCGGGCCGTTCTTCGACCTGGGGGCCGGCGTGGGGGAGCGTGCGGGTGTTCATGCGGTCACCTTGTCGGTCGGACGGCCAGCGCCTTTGGCGGCGCGCTCAGCCAGGGTTTCGCAGATGGCGTCCACGATGGCGTGGTAGCCGGTGCAGCGGCAGTAATTGCCGCTCATCCACTCACGCACCTCGGCGCGCGAGGCATCGGGCTTGGCCAGCAGCAATTCCTTGGCCGCCATCACCATGCCCGGGGTGCAGAAGCCGCACTGCAGCGCGTTGTGCCGGATGAAGGCCTCCTGCAGATCGCGCACGTCGCCGTCCTCGCTCAGCCCCTCGATCGTGCGCACCGTGCAGCCATGCGCCTGTACGGCCAGCGTCAGGCAGCCCCGAACGATGCGCCCATCCACCTCGACCGTGCAGGCGCCGCAAACGCCATGCTCACAGCCCAGGTGCGAGCCCTTCAGGCCAAGCTCATTGCGGACGAAATCCACCAAGTGCTGGCGCGGCGGCACGCTGCGTTGCTGTGGCTGACCGTTGACCACGATCTCTACGGTGTGGAGTGATGCCATGGGTATCTCCGGAGTTCAGGCGTGGATGGCGCTGCGGCTGGCGTTGGCCGCTTGCAACAGGCGCCGGGCCAGCACGGTGGCCAGGTGGCGCTTGGTCTGAGGGGTGTGCGTCAGATCGGGCAGCGGCTCGAGTTCGGCCCGCAGCGAGGCCACGGCGATCTCGATGGTGGCAGCGTCCAGCGCCTTGCCCGCCAGCACCGCCTCGGTGCGGCGTGCGCGCACCGGGATGACGCCGATGCCCAGGAAACTCAGGTTCACACGCTGCGCAACGGTGCCCTGGAAACGGGCCGACACTGCCAGACCCGCCACCGCGTAGTCACCATGGCGCCGGGCCAACTCGTCGAAGCCCACCCAGTCCGCAGCACCGGCCAGCGGCACATCGGCGCCCACCACGATCTCACCGGGCTTGAGGGCGGTGGTGTAGAGGTCCTGGAAGAAGTCGGTGGCCGACACCTGCCGCGTACCCTGGGCGCCTTGCAGATGCACCATGCCGTCCAGAGCACACAGACAGCAGGGCCACTCGGCGGCAGGATCACCGTAGGCGATGGAGCCTCCCCAGGTACCCGCATTGCGGATGGCACGGTGCGCAATGTGCGGCGCCGCCTGCGCCAGCAAGGGCGCATGCTGTGCCACCAGCGGGCTGTTCTCGATCTCGGTGTGGGTGGCCAGTGCACCGATGAAGAGCCGATCACCCTGCACCCGGATGCCCCCCAGCGATGTCAGCCCGGTGATGTCGATCACGAGTTGCGGCTCGGACAGGCGCATGTTGAGCGTGGCCAGCAGCGTCTGACCGCCGGCCAGTATTCGCGCATCGTCACCGTGGGTCTGCAAAAGGTTGAAGACCTCCTGCACCGTGGAGGGCTTGACATAGTCGAAGGCGGCGGATTTCAAGTCGGGCTCCTCAAGTCGATTCCGTGCGATTCAAGATGATGGGTGGCAAGACGTCCGTCAGGGCGGGTTGCAGGCTGTTTGGCGGGATTCCGTGCGCACTCACAGACGGCTGCCGATCCAGACCCCAAAGCCAGTGGCCAGCGAGCCGAGCACGAACCAGCGCACACGAAGCCAGTCGCTGGCAGGCAACGGGCTGGCAGGCGCCGGGGCCGAGCGCGCGGCGGGCAAGCCCGGGCGTGCGCCGGGTGCCGCACCCCCACTTGCTGAAGTTGTGGTCTGCGCAGCGTCTGGGCTGGTTGGGACGAGCGGCTCAGAAGGGCCATCGGTCAACACCGAGGCCCCCGGCACACCCTCTCCAGCGGCCAGGTCTGCCGCCTCAGGGCCTGGCTGCTCGTGCGCATCCGCAGCGGGCGCCAATTGCGCTTGAAAGGCGTTGAAGAACTTGTCGGCCATCTGCTTGGCCGCGGCGTCGATCATGCGCCCCCCGACCTGGCCGAGCTTGCCGGCTACCGAGGCCTGCACGGTGTAGCGCAGTCGCGTGCCGTCGCCCTCGTCAGAGAGCTCCACCTGGGACTGGCCGCGGGCCATGCCAGCCGCCCCACCCGAGCCCTCGAAGCTCAGCGAGCAACGCTCGTTCTCGATCACATCAGACAGCAAGATGCGGCCAGAAAAGCGTGCCCGCACAGGCCCCACCTTGACCATCACGCGCGCCGTCTTCTCAAAGGGGCTCACCACATCCACCGCCTCGCAACCGGGGATGCACGCAGCAAGTACCTGCGGGTCATTGAGAGCAACCCAGACGCGGGAGCGCTCAGCACCGATGACGATATCGCCGGTCAATTCCATGAAGGGATCCTTGGGGTTTCCACGGGTGTTTTTGTTTACCAGCCGGTCAACAATCATATGAGACATTGACCGCTCGGTAAATAGCGTGCCCATCCACACAAACCCTGATCAGGCGACTGGCCCAGACAAGGCCGCCGATATGCCGCCGCGCCGGCGCCTGGGGGTGGCCGAGCGCGAGCGCCAGATCCTGGATGGCGCGATCGGGTTCTTCTCGGAAAAGGGTCTGGACGGGCAGTTGCGGGATCTGGGCCGCAGCATGGGCGTGACACACGCGCTGCTGTATCACTACTTCCCCACCAAGCAAGCGCTGATCGACCGCGTCTACACAGAAGTTTTCGAGGGCCGCTGGAATCCCCATTGGGAGGCCATGCTCGATGAC
>JBIKMY010000232.1:0-4239 GCA_044358945.1 Rubrivivax sp. | reverse complement strand
TCCTCCAGCGAAGGGGCTGCAGCCAGCAATTCAGCCATGCGCCCTTCCCCGGCCCAGCACGTAGCGGAACTCGAACCACGTGGACAGCGCGTTGTAGGCCGTCATGCCCAGGGCCAGCAGCCACAGGGTGGGGGTCACCTCACCAAAAGCCCACCAGCCGCCCACCAGCAGCGCAAACGCCAGCAGCGTGCCCGCCAGGCCCAGGGAGAAGTCCAGCCCGAAGCGTTCCTTCACCAGGTACAGCACGCTCAAAGGGGCAGCGACGAAGGCCGAGAGGATCCAGGGCGACAGCGCCCGCAGGTAGGTGCCCACCTCGCCCCAGGCGGCGCCGAAGGCCCAGACGTAGGCGGCATCGGGCAGCAGCAGGAGCAACGGCCAGGCCACCAGCACCCCAGTGGTGGACACCGCCAGGATGCGCAGCGCATCGCGCCGCAGGCGCTCGTCGTCATGGCGGTGGCTGGCGGCGCGCGGGTAGTACACCTGGGAGACCGCGCCGCTCACCAGCCCCAGCGGCGCTTTCAGCAGGCGCGTGGAGAAGGCGTAGTAGGCGGCGGCCGGGGCGCCAAAGAAATGCGCGATGAGCAGCGGCAGCCCCGAGCCCTGGGCCGCGTCCGACAGCACATGCGGCACGTTGAACAGCGTCAGACGCCGGAAGTGGCGCATCAACCTCCACATCTGGCGGGGCCGCGCGCAACGGCGGAACCCCGTCTGCGACAGGCCCTGCACCAGCACGGCCAGCGCGATGAGTTGGCCCGCCAGCGTGGCCACCACCAGGCCCAGGGCCTGCGCGCCCCACAGCGGCACCCAGGCCAGCGACAGCAGCGCCGTGGCGGCGGCCTGCACGATGCGCGACAGCGACAGCCGCCGATACGCCTGCACCCGCGCGGCCCAGTTGCCCAGCACCTGCACGGCGCCGCCGAGCAGCACGTACACGGGCAGCAGGGCCAGGGCCGGCTCCCGCGCGGGCGTATGCACCGCCCAGGCCAGCGCCACCACCGCAGCGCACAACGTGGACAGCACGGCGGCGATGCCCAGGCTGCCCCAGGCCACGGCCGAGGCCGCGCGCAGGCTGGCCGGCAGCGCGATGGCCACCTCGAAACGCGCGCAGACCACCGGCAGCACGAAGCCGCCCCAGGCCAGAAAGATGACGAAGCCGCCGTACAGCTCGGGCGGGTACAGCCGGGTGATGAAGGGCAGCGCCGCCAGCGCGATGGCCTGTGCCAGCGCCGTGCCACCGGCCACCGTGAAGACGCTGGAGAGGAAGGAGCGCGACATGCAGCGTCGCCCGTGGCGCGGGGGGTGGGGCCGCGTCAGCGCAACGCGTCGCGCAGGGCGGCCACCACCCGGTCCTGGTCGGCCTCGGTGAGGTCGGCGCTCATGGGCAGGCTGAGCACGCGGCCCGCCACGTCCACGCTCACCGGGCAGCAATCGGGGCAGCAGTGCGCCGCGTAGGCCACCTGGTGGTGCAGCGGCTTGGGGTAGTGCACGGCGGTGGGGATGCCCGCGTCCTTGAGCGCCGCCTGCACGCGGGTGCGCTCGTCCACGAACACCGTGTACTGGCCCCAGACGCAGTCACGGTCGGGCATGACGGTGAGCGTGCGCAGGCCGGGCAGGCCCTGCAGCGCAGCGGTGTAGCGCGCGCCCAGGGCGGCGCGGCGCTGCAACTCCCACTCGAAGCGGGGCAGCTTGCCCAGCACGATGGCGCACTGCAGCGTGTCCATGCGCCCGCCCACGCCGATGCGGGTGTGGGTGTAGCGCGCGCTCTGGCCGTGCACGCGGATCTCGCGCGCCGCTTGCGCCAGCGTGTCGTCGTCGGTGAACAGCGCGCCGCCGTCGCCATAGCAGCCGAGCGGCTTGCTGGGGAAGAAGCTGGTGCAGCCCATGGTGGACAGCGCGCAGGATCGCCGGCCCCGGTAGCTGGCGCCGAAGCTCTGCGCCGCGTCTTCGATCACGGCCAGACCGTGGCGCGCGGCGATGGCGTTGAGCGCGTCCATGTCGGCCACCTGGCCGTACAGGCTGACGGGCATGATGGCGCGGGTGCGCGGCGTGATGCGCGCTTCCACCAAGGAAGCATCCAGGTTGCAGGTGCCGGGCTCCACGTCCACGAACACGGGCGTGCCGCCCAGCAGCACGATGACCTCGCCCGTGGCGGCGAAGGTGAAGGGGCTGGTGATGACCTCGTCACCGGGCTTCAAGTCCAGCGCCATCAGCGCGATCAGGAGCGCCTCGGTGCCGCTGGCCACCGTCACGCAGTGCCGGCTGCCAGTGAAGGCGGCCAGCGCCGACTCCAGCTCCGCCACCTCCGGGCCCATGATGTACTGGCCGTGGTCAAGCACGCGCTGGATGCGCGCATCGATGTCGCCCTTGAGCGTGGCGTACTGGGTCTTCAGGTCGGTGAACTGCATGGGCTTCTTGAAGGGTGGTGGGGAACGGACCGTGCAGGCGTCAGCGGCCGGGTGGCGCTCAGGCGGCGGCGTGTAGCGCCAACAGCGCTTCTCCCGTCAGCCGGTAGCGTTCACCCGTGGCCGGGCAGGCCGCTTCCAGCACCTGGCCCGCGGGCGCGGCGACAGGCAGGGCCAGGCGCTCGCCGTGGGCGCTCATCCACCCCACGCGGCGTGCCGGTACACCCACCACCAGCGCGTAGGCCGGCACGTCGCGCGCGACCACGGCGCCAGCGCCGACGAAAGCGTATTCGCCAATGGTGGTGCCACACACCACCGTGCAGTTGGCCCCCAGCGTGGCGCCGCGCCGCACCCGCGTGGGCCGGTACTCGGCCTTGCGCACCACGGCCGCGCGCGGGTTGTGCACGTTGGTGAAGACCATGCTGGGTCCGCAGAAGACGTCGTCCTCCAGCGTCACCGCGTCGTACACCGACACCTGGTTCTGGATCTTGACGTTGCGTCCGATGACCACATCGTTGCCGACGAAAACCCCCTGGCCGAGCGAGCAGCCCTCGCCAATGCGCGCCCCAGCGCACACATGCGCGAAGTGCCACACCCGCGTGCCAGCCCCGATCTGCGCGCCTTCGTCGACGATGGCGCTCGGGTGGGCCCAGAAGGCCTGCGGCGAGGAAGTCGACAACATGGAAGCGCCGACCGTCACAGCAACTGCACCTTGGGCAGCCCGCGCATCTTGCGGTCAAAGGTGAACAGCGTGTCCAGATCGCTCGCCTGGGCCCGTGCGGCGAGCAGGCAGTCCGCGAAATCGGCCTGGCCGGCGGCGTACAGCGCCACGGCAGAGTTCACTTCTTCCGCGCCCTCCAGGCAGACGGTGGCGTGCGAGGCCAAGGCCCGCAGCGCCGCCAGCACCTGCGCGCGCGGTCGGGCGTAGGTGCGGCTCAGCACCCACACCAGTTCCACCAGCACCGTTTGCGACACCCAGATCGAACCGGGCTCGGGCGCCTGGCGGTCGAACAGCTCCCGCGCGCGGCCCAGCTGCGCCGCGTCATCGGCCACCAGCAGGCGTACCAGGACGTTGGTGTCAACGGCAATCATGCGCGGGGGCGGCGCGAGGCGACGGCCGGCGCACTGGCGCGTTCAGACACCACCTGCGCCACGCCCTCCTCCATTTCCTGCAGCGTGCGCGGTCGCTCGCCCGGCACCGCCAGCAACCCGGCCAGGCCGGAAGACCCCGCTTCCAGCTTGCGCACGCGCAAGGAACCGTCCTCCAGCGGATCGATCTCCAGCCGCTGGCCAGGTGCGATGCCCAGACGCTGGCGCAAGGCATGGGGCAGGGTGATCTGGCCCTTGTCGCTGACGGTGACCTGCATGGCAGAAAGTAGAAATTGAATCGGAAAGTTGGCTGAATTCTGCCAGACTGCCGAAATTCAGAAATATCAGCAGCAATCAGAACACCAGCGGCAAGCCCACGCGCACGCCGTCGCGGGCGCTGCGGTAGGCGGCGATGATGACTTCCAGCGAGCGCAGGCCCTCGTAGCCGTCCACCTGGGCCTGGGCTTGGCCGCGCAGGGTGTCGATGACGTTGGCGTAGTACAGCGGGTGGCCGAAGCCGTAGACCGAGGTGGGGGCGTAGCTGGCCTCCATGACGGTGTCGTCTTCGGGCTGCTTCTCGTCGAAGGCCCAGTGCTCGATGCGGTTCACGGCGACGCCGCCTATGCGCACCGTGCCGCGCTCGCCCAGCACGGTGATGCTGCCTTCCAGGTTTTTCGGATAGGTCAGCATGGTCACATTGATGGAGGCCAGGCCGCCCGCGCGCAGGCGCAGGCTCATCACGCCGCTG
>JBIKMY010000231.1:0-4253 GCA_044358945.1 Rubrivivax sp. | reverse complement strand
GAGCGGCGCCATCACCCTGGACGAGATACGCCAGTGTGCCCAAGTCAAGCTGGACACCTTGATGGCGCCCCACAAATCGGCGGGCATGCTGCCGTCGACCATCCAGGTGCGTGGCTCGCGCAATCTGATCGTGGTACCGGAGCCGCCTAAGCCAGTGGCAGTCGCCGTCGCTGCGCCGCCGCCCCCACCGCCTGCTCCGCCGGAGATCCCGGCCGTACCGCCGCGCCCGCCTGCACAGCCCGTGGTCGTGGCGCCTGCACCGCCGCCTCCACCACCGCCCCCCGCTCCGGCAGCGCCGTCGCCCAATCCGCCGGCACCCGTGACCCCTGTGGCACTGGCAGCCCCGGCACAGCAGCCCGCACCGGCCCTCGTGGCCACGGCACCGCCCGCGCCACCGGCCATCACGGCGCCCCCAGCGGCTCCGCCGCGGCCCGAGACGCCACCAGCACCGCCTGAAACCCCCGCCGAGCAGCTGGCCGCTTCCGCCTCCACACTGCAAGACATCCACGCGCAGCGCAACGGGCGCCTGACGGTGGAGGTCACCGCGCCTAAGCGCCTGACCATTGGCAAAGACCCCTTCACCTTCAACGTCCGCGCCAACACCGACGGCTACCTTTACGCCGTGATGCTCGGCTCCGACGGTAAGAGCTTCTACCTGCTGTTCCCCAACAAGCTCGACCAGGACAACAAGATCAAGGCCAACGTGCGCTACACCTTCCCGCGCCCGGGTTGGTCCATCAAGGCCGGCGGGCCCGAGGGCACCAACCGCGTGCTCTTCGTGGTCAGCCCCTCGGCGCGCGACCCCAAGATCTTTTCGCCAGACGAAGCCAGCGGGGGCGGCGCCTTCACCTTCTCGGTGGCGGAGATGACGGCGCGCCAGCGACTGGTGGACTTCTTCGTGGGCCGCGGCGTGCAGGGGCGCGATGGCCGCATGGCATCTACCCTGGTGGAGATTGCGGAGGTGCGGCCATGAAAGCGCCAGCCCTGAACAGACGTGCGCTGAACCGGCGTGCCCTGATCGCCTACGCGGCCGCAGCAGCAGCCGTCAGTGTGACCCTGCCGATATGGGCCCCCGCAGCCGCATTTGCGCAGCCCGCCACCCCGGGGGTGGAAGACATGGTGCGTGCCCTTACGCCGCAGGCCCGCACGCGCAGTCTGGCGGGCTCCACCCGCAACCTGCAGCCCATGCTGGACTTGACCATCCATTTCGACTTCGACTCCGCCACCATCCGCGCCGATAGCAAGATGCCCCTGCAAGACCTGGCCCAGGCCCTGCAGGACGGCCGGCTCTCGTCCTTCCGCTTCCAGGTGGAGGGCCACACCGATGCCCAGGGCACGGCGGCCTACAACGACAGCCTGTCCGAGCGCCGGGCCCAGGCGGTGGTGGGCTTTCTGTCGTCCGAGGGCGTGGGTACCGAGCGCCTGCAGCCCGTGGGCAAGGGCTTCCGGGAGCTGCTGGACACCGCAGACCCCAAGTCCGCCAAGAACCGACGCGTGCGCATCCTGACCCAGCCATGAAGACGACTCAACTCCTTGCTGGCCAGCCCACCGGACGCGCTAGCGCGCGCCGGCAACTCATCTTGGCCGCCACCCTCTCGCTGTTGGGTCTCGTTATCCCGCTCACAGCCGAAGCACAGCAAACCAGCCCGCAGCCAGCGCGTCAACCCTTAGTGCTGGTGACCGAGGCCGAAGCCGCCGCCTCCCAGGCCGCCGGCGGCCTGCTGGTGCCGCGCACCACCCCCGTGCCTGGTGCGCCCCGCATCGAGCTCGTGGCCCCGGATCTCACCCAGCCCGTTTCCGCGCCCACCAACATCCAGGTGCGCTTCACGACCAGCGCCCCCGCCGAGCCCAAGCCAGAGACCTTCCGCGTGCTCTACGGCGCTTTCCGCTTAGACGTGACCCAGCGCCTTTTGGGCGTGGCCAAGGTCACCAAGGAAGGCATCCAGGTCCGCGACGCCGTGCTGCCCGCAGGCCGCCACCAACTCGCCCTGGTCCTCACCGACACGCTTGGGCGCGAGGTGCAGCAGGTGGTGGCGTTTACGGTGAAGTAGGGGTCTTTGCGTGAACACCGGATCCGGTAGGTCGATTGGCCTCTTCTTTCTTGTTGCTCTTCTGCCAGCAATGTTGTGGGCACGGTCTCCCCTGCCGAACTGCCCGGACACGGGGGTGCGCCACAACTGCTTTGGGCCAATGGGTACCTCTTATCTTGGGGAGTGGCGTGATAACAAGAAGCACGGACTAGGGACCTACTCTTTCAGAAGCGGAGAGAAGTACGTCGGAGAGTTCCAGCGGGATAACTTTCACGGACTCGGCATCAAGTACTCGGCTGTCGGTTCAGTTATTCAGTCCGGGACTTGGCGCGACGACAGATTAGTCTCAACCCATGAAGTTGACGGAAATAGGTTTCCCTTTTCTACGGAGGTACAGGCTGCTGAAAGAAGGCGCCTCTCAGCTTCGCTTGAGGCTCCAGCGCTGAGGTCGCTTCCTTGGAAGTCTCGGATAGACCTTTTCGTCCAATCTGAGTTGGGACAGTGGCTTACGCCTGCTGCGCAACAAGGGCTCGGCGAGGTGCCACCGCCCACCTATCCGTCCGCTATCTCCCTCAAACAAGACCCCTGGGAAACCAACAAAGAATTCGAAGACCGCGTCGAGAAAGCCCGCCAGGAACGGCGTCAGACCATCGACCGTCTGCAAGCCGAATACCGCACCATGGTCGAAGAGCGCAACCGCCGCGTGGCGGAGTTCAACAAGGCCCGGGCCGAGCGCGAGGCCGCGCTGCCCGCCAAGCGCCGGGAACTGATCCAGACCGCACTCGGCATCCTTTCGCCCTTCGTGGCGATCTCAGACGTGGCCTTTGACCAGCAGACGGGCACGCTCACGTTGGCCGCCCAAGTCGAAGGACTCGGCAAACAGACCTTTGCCTTCACAGGCACCGCGCAGGACTTTCGCCGCTCGGCCCTGACGGAGGTGTGGACGCTGCGCGCCAAGCCGGATTGGCAGGTGACGGATGCGGGTGAGATCGTGCTGCAGGCTGTGTCGTTGGATGCAGGTAGCACCACAGCTCGCGGGCTGCCTTCCGCGGGCGTGTCGGCCCCAGCCGTGCAACTGGCCAGCGTCACCCTGCCGCAGGCCACGGCCCCAGCGGTGGCCCAGCAAAGCGCTTTGACCGTGGACCGCAACCAGGTGGAGCAGATCCTCTACCGCGACGAGAACGAGTTGCTGCGCAAGCGGCTGGAAGAGCAGCGCCGCCAGCAGGAGCAGGCCGTGGCCCTGGCCGAGTCCCGGGCGGCGGCAGAGAACGCCCGACTGCGGGCGGAAGTCGATGCCCTGCGCAATCAGCCCACGCCCGCCCGCCCACCCCAGAACCTGGCCACGGTGAACGAGGCGCACGCGCTGGTCATCGGCAACTCGGCCTACGGCGGCAGCAACCGCCTGGCCAACCCCGTCAACGATGCCCGGGCCATGACGGCCAAGCTGCGCGCGCTGGGCTTCAAGGTCACCGAGATTCGCGACGCCGGGCGTGAGCAGATGGTGCGCGGCCTCGCGGAGTTCAGCCGCACGGCGGCGCGGGCGGACCTGACCCTGCTGTTCTACGCCGGCCACGGCCTGCAGATTGCCGGCGCCAACTACATGATCCCCGTGGACATGAGCCTGTCCGACCCCGGGCAGGCGGCGCTGCAGGCCGTCTCCATCAACCAGGCGGTGGAGCAGTACCTGCCCGGCAAGACCAAGTTGGTGTTCCTGGACGCCTGCCGTGACAACCCGCTCATGGCCTCGGGCGCACGTGGCGTCACCAAGGGGCTGGCGCCCATCAACGTGTCCGAAGGCACGCTCATCTCCTACGCCACCAAGGACGGCCAGACCGCCGACGACGGAGCCGGCCAGACCAACTCGCCCTTCACCGCCGCGCTGCTGGAACACCTCTCCGACCCCGAAGACATCGCCGTCGTCCTGCGCACCGTCCGCGCCAAGGTCATGCAACGCACCAATGGCCGCCAGCAACCCTGGGAGTACGGCAGCTTGACGGGCGGGGCGCTGGTGTTGTCGGCGATTCGGAGGTGAGGGTGTTCAGACGCTTCGCTTGTATTTTGGTCTTAGTGCTGCCAGCGGTGGGGTGGGGGCAGCCTTCGTTACCGCCATGTCCGCCAACTGGCGTTAGGCACAACTGCTTGGGGTCGCTCACCTTTGCCAATGGCGATAAGTACATCGGTGAGTACAGGGATGACAAGCGCAACGGGTTGGGGACGCTCACC
>JBIKMY010000230.1:0-4258 GCA_044358945.1 Rubrivivax sp. | reverse complement strand
CGAGATTTTCGGTTCGCAGGCGCCGGGCACTGGCGGGCAGAACCCGCAGCAACTCGCCCACGGCATCTCCATCGCCCTCTACAACACCGCGTTCGGCCTGATCATCGCCATCCCGGCCCTGATGTTCCACCGCTACTTCCGTGGTCGGGTGGAAAGTTACCGCCTGGGGATGGAACTGGCCGTCGAACGCATGGTGCCCCACCTACTCCGCCTGGGCTACGGCGGCCGCGCAGGGGCGTACTGATGAACTTCAGGCGCTCTGCCGTGACGGATGAGCCGGAGATCAACCTGATCCCGTTCATCGATGTGCTGCTGGTGGTGCTGATCTTCCTGATGCTGTCGACCACCTACTCTCGGTTCACGGAGCTTCAGGTCACCCTGCCGACCGCAGACGCAGAGAAGATGAAGGAGCGCCCCCAGGAGTTGGTGGTCTCGGTGGGCAGCGATGGGCGCTACGCCGTGAACCGGCAGGCCTTGGACGGGCGCAGCGTCGAACTGCTGACCGCGCGCCTGAAGGAGTTGTCCTCCGGCAGGCCCGAGACCGTCGTGGTGGTCACGGCGGACGCCTTGGCCGCGCACCAGTCTGTGGTGAACGTGCTGGACGCCGCCCGGCGTGCCGGGCTGGCCCGCATCACTTTCGCCGCCCAGACACCTCAGCGCGGGCGCTGAGCGGCCAGCCCAGCGCACAGCCATTGCAGATGTCGCTGCATGAAACCATCCAGCGGGCCTGGTGGCGGCCTCGCGTTGGCGGGCTGGCGGCATTGCTGTGGCCTCTGAGCCTGGTCTATGGCCTGCTGCGGCGGGCCGTTCAGGGTCCGTGGCGTTGGGGTAGGCGGCGCGCCTGGCGCGCGCCCGTGCCAGTGCTGGTGGTGGGCAATCTGGTGGTGGGCGGCGCGGGGAAGACGCCGACGGTCATCGCCATGGCCCAGGCGCTTCAGCGCAGGGGCTGGCATCCCGGCATCGTGTCGCGCGGCTACGGCGGGGAGCGTCGCGAGTCAGGTCGGCCACTGCAGGTGCGCGCCGATTCTGCCGCCTCGCAAACAGGGGATGAGCCCCTGTTGATGGTCCTGCGAACCGGCCTGCCCGTGTGGGTGTGCCAGAACCGCGTGACCGCAGCCAGGGCGCTGTGCGAGCACCACCCCGAGGTGGACGTGCTGATCAGCGACGACGGCCTGCAGCACCTGGCCCTGCAAAGGGATGCCGAACTCGTGGTGTTCGACGACCGCGGAGCGGGCAACGGCCTGCAACTGCCCGCAGGCCCCCTGCGTGAGCCGCTGCCTCAAGGGTTACTGGGTCACACAAGGGTGCTCTACAACGCCAATCAACCCAGCACGCGCTTGCCGGGCCCCTGTGCACGGCGCGCTTTGGCGGGCATCCAGCCCCTGAAAGATTGGTGGGGCGCGGCGATTCCCGTGAGAAATCTTGACGCCTGGCGGGGCCGGCGGGTGCTGGCCGCCGCAGGCATAGGGCATCCCGAGCGTTTTTTTGCCATGCTGGCACAGGCAGGACTGGACGTGGAACGGTGGCCCTTGGCGGACCATGCCCCCCTGACCCCGCGGCCCTGGCCGGTGGATGCGCCCTGCGTGGTGGTGACGGAGAAAGATGCCGTGAAGCTGCCGCTGAGCCAGATCAGCCCCGCAGAGCACGCCGCGCTGCATGTGGCCACGCTAGACTTTGAAATCCCCGACAGCACCGTCGACGCGCTGGAGCAATTGCTCTTGCCCGTACGCAAACCCTGAACATGGACCACCGCCTGATCGAACTACTCGTGTGCCCCGTGTGCAAGGGGCCGCTGGAGCTGCTGCGTGACCAAGACGCAAGACCTGCGGAACTCGCCTGCCCGGCAGACCGCCTGGCCTTTCCCATCCGCGATGGCATTCCCGTGATGCTGGAGTCCGAAGCCCGCAACCTCGATGCGCCGGTGGCGGATGTGCAGCCCGGGGCAAGGTCGCCCGCGTGAGCCCATCGCCCTTCACGGTGCTGATTCCAGCGCGCCTGGCCTCCACCAGGCTGCCGGGCAAACCTCTGCTGGACATCGGCGGGCTGCCCATGGTGGTGCGAGTGGCGCTTCAGGCCCGACGCAGCGCAGCCCACCAGGTGGTGGTGGCCACCGATGCGCAGGAAGTGGCTGCCGCCTGCCAGGCCCACGGTGTGCGCCATGTGATGACGCGGGCCGACCACGCCAGTGGCAGCGACCGGTTGGCCGAAGCTTGCGAACAGCTGGGACTGGACGGCGACCACATCGTAGTGAACGTTCAGGGCGACGAGCCGTTGATCGAACCGGGCCTGATCGACCAGTGCGCCGCCCTGCTGGATGAACACCCCGAGTGCCCCGTCGGCACCGTGGCGCATGCCATCGCAGACCCGGCAGACTGGCTCAATCCCAACGTCGTGAAGGTGGTGCTGGACGCCTCCGGTCGAGCGCTCTGTTTCACCCGCGCACCCGTGCCCTTTTTCCGCGACGGCGCACCCGGCCAGATGCCGCGCGACTGCGTGCCGCTGCGGCACCTGGGCTTGTACGCTTACCGGGCCGGCTTTCTGCGGCGCTTTCCGGGCCTGGCACAAGCGCCCATGGAGCGCACCGAAGCACTGGAGCAACTGCGGGTCCTGTGGCATGGGGAACGCATTGCCGTGCACGTCACCGAGCATGCGCCAGGCACCGGGGTGGACACCCCCGAGGATTTTGCAAGGGTCAGGGCTCTGTTTCCATCGCCAGCCAGCCCGGGTTCCTGAAAGGTCCTGGAAGGGCTCGCGTGGTAATCTGCCCGCCGGGCATGGCGGCCGTTCGGTCGATGTCACGTCCACCATCAAAAGACAAGCGTGCAGGCGGCCCGCGCCCGCGCGTCCAACCCAGAACACGAGGACCGCGATGAGACTGATCCTATTGGGCCCCCCCGGTGCCGGCAAAGGCACGCAAGCCACCCAGATCTGCAAGAAGTACGGCATTCCGCAGATCTCCACGGGCGACATGCTGCGCGCTGCCGTGAAGGCCGGCACGCCGCTGGGCCTGGCGGCCAAGAAGGTGATGGACTCGGGTGGCCTGGTCAGCGACGACATCATCATCGGGCTCGTCGGGGAGCGCATCCAGCAGGCAGACTGCGCCAACGGTTTTCTGTTCGACGGCTTTCCCCGCACCATTCCGCAAGCCGACGCGATGAAAGCCGCCGGCGTGAAGCTGGACGTGGTGCTTGAGATCGACGTCCCCGATTCCTCCATCGTTGAACGCATGAGCGGCCGCCGTGCTCACGTGGCCTCGGGGCGCACCTACCATGTGAAGTTCAACCCGCCCAAGGCGGAAGGACTGGACGACGTGACCGGGGAGCCCCTGATCCAACGCGACGACGACAAGGAAGAAACGGTCATCAAGCGCCTGTCGGTTTATCAGGCCCAGACGCGTCCCCTGGTGGATTACTACTCCGCCTGGGCCGCCCAAGGCGACGCCTCGGCACCCCGGTACGCCCGGATTTCCGGCCTGGGTGCCGTGGACGAGATCACGGCGCGGGCGTTCGCAGCGCTGGGCTGAAGCCCTCCCTAGCTCCGCCCCCCAAGCCGCCCGCGGGCGGCTTTCTCACGCAGAGATTGCCCCCTCTCCCCTGCATCACTCAAGAAAGGAACTTTCCTCATGGACATCTCAGGCAAGGTCTTCATCGTCACCGGCGGCGCTTCAGGCCTTGGTGAAGGCACCGTACGCATGCTGGCAAGTCAAGGCGCCAAGGTCGTGATTGCCGATCTTCAGATCGAAAAGGGACAGGCCCTGGCTGCCGAGGTGGGCGGCGTTTTCGTCAAGTGTGACGTCAGCCAGGAGGCTGACGGGCAAAGCGCCGTGGCCGCCGCCACCGCTGCGGGCAAGCTCATGGGGCTGGTGAACTGCGCGGGCATCGCCCCGGCCATCAAGACCGTGGGCAAGGACGGCGCGCACCCGCTGGCCAACTTCAGCAAGACCATCAGCGTCAACCTGATCGGCACCTTCAACATGATCCGTCTGGCCGCCGAGGCCATGTGCAAGAACGCACCCGAGCCCACGGGCGAGCGTGGTGTCCTCATCTCCACCGCCAGCGTGGCCGCCTACGACGGCCAGATCGGCCAGGCTGCCTACTCCGCCAGCAAGGGCGGGGTGGTGGGCATGACCCTGCCCATCGCCCGTGACCTCGCGCGCAACGGCATCCGCAACATGACCATCGCCCCCGGCATCTTCGGCACGCCCATGCTGTTCGGCATGCCCCAGGAAGTGCAGGACGCCCTGGCCGCCAGCGTGCCC
>JBIKMY010000229.1:0-4264 GCA_044358945.1 Rubrivivax sp. | reverse complement strand
TGGGCGATGATGGCGATGTTGCGGATCTGCTTGTTCATGGGGGGCTGGGTTCGGCCAGCAAGGCCTGCACCTCGACGGGGCTCAAGAGGCGGTCGGCGATCAACTCGCCACCGGTGATATGCGCGCTGCCCAGAAAGGCGCGCGGCTGGGGACCATAGACACGGACGGCGGGCGCGTCATCCAAACGAACCCGACGACGCAGGCCGGACAAGAAACGGCCGGCCTCATCATCGGGCAAGCGAATCTCGGGCCAGGATTGCAACAGGGCATCTGCCGGCCGCAGCAAGGCGTCACGGGCCGGCTCGTCCAGGGCGGCCAGCGCCTCCAGCGTGGTGGCCTGCTCCACACGCAGCGGGCCGCTGCCGGTACGGCGTAGGCCCGACAAGTGAGCACCGCAACCCAGCAGTTCACCCAGGTCCTGCGCCAGAGTACGCACGTAGGTGCCCTTGCTGCAGTGCACGTCCAGAACGAGCTCCGGGCCGCTCCACGCCACCACCTCCAGCCGATGGATGGTCACCCGCCGGGGCTGGCGCTCCACCTCAATGCCGGCGCGGGCGTATTCGTACAGCGCCTTGCCCTGGTGCTTGAGGGCCGATTGCATGGGCGGTACCTGCTCGATATCGCCCGTGAGCCGCTGGATGCTGTCCTGCAGCAGCGCGGCGTCAAACGCTACCGGGCGCTCCTGCAAGACCTCGCCCTCCCGGTCACCGCCCACGCGGGTCTGCCCCATGTGCAGGGTGGCGCGGTAGGCCTTGTCGGCCTCCAGGCTGACCTGCGCAAACTTGGTGGCCGCACCAAAGCACAGGGGCAGCAGGCCAGAGGCCAGCGGGTCCAGCGTGCCGGTGTGTCCGGCCTTCTCGGCGCGCAGCAGCCGCTTGGCCTTGTACAGCGCGTCCTGGCTGCTCAGGCCCACGGGCTTGTCCAGCAGCAGCACGCCGTGCACCGGCCGGCGCACCACCTTGGTTCCCTGCGTGGCCATCAGTCGTCCCGGGCGCGCTGCGCGTTGGCCTTGGCAATCAAGGCGCTCAAGTCAGCCGCGCGCTCGGTGGTGCGGTCGAACTGGAAGTGCAGCGTGGGCACGGTGTGGATGGCCAGGCGCTTGAACAGGCCGTTGCGCAACCAGCCCGCGGCCTCGTTGAGGCCGGCTTCGGTTTCCACGGGGTCGCCCACCAGCAGTGAGAAGAACACTTTGGCGTGCGCGTAGTCAGGCGTCACCTCCACCGCGTTGAGCGTGATCATGCCCACGCGCGGGTCCTTCAGCTCGCGTACTAGCTCGGCCAAATCACGCTGGATCTGGTCGGCCACACGGAAGCCGCGGTTGGGGGTGGAGCGCTTGTGTCGGGTCATGGGATTGGCGTCCTCTTGAAGTGCAAACCCCGCCTTCCGGGTGGTTGGCGGGGCTGCAGCCGAGGCCAACGCCGGTTTACAGCGTGCGCGCGACTTCCTTGACTTCGAAGAACTCCAACTGATCACCTTCCTTGATGTCGTTGTAGTTCTTGAGCTTGATACCGCACTCGAAGCCTTCCTTGACCTCGCGCACATCGTCCTTCATGCGCTTGAGAGACTCGAGCTCGCCGGTGTAGATCACCACGTTGTCGCGCAGCAGCCGGAAACGCGCGCTGCGGATGACCTGGCCCGCCGTGACCATGCAGCCAGCCACCGTGCCGATCTTGGAGGCGACGAACACCGTGCGGATCTCGGCCATGCCCATGACCTCTTCCTTCTGCTCCGGTGCCAGCATGCCTTCCATGGCTGCCTTCACCTCGTCCACGGCGTCGTAGATGATGTTGTAGTACCGCAGGTCCACGCCATTGCCTTCGGCCAGCTTGCGCGCGCCAGCATCGGCCCGGGTGTTGAAGCCGATGATGACGGCCTTGGAGGCAATGGCCAGATTAACGTCGCTCTCAGTAATGCCGCCCACCGCGGCGTGCACGATCTGCACCTTGACCTCTGGCGTGCTCAGCTTGACCAGCGACTGCGCCAACGCTTCCTGCGAGCCCTGCACATCCGCCTTGACGATCAGTGCCAGCGTCTGCGCCTGGCCTTCGCCCATCTGGTCGAACATGTTCTCCAGCTTGGCCGCCTGGCGCTTGTTGAGCGTGACTTCGCGGTACTTGCCCTGGCGGAAGGTGGCGATCTCGCGCGCACGGCGCTCGTCGGCCAGCACCATGAACTCGTCGCCCGCAGAAGGCACCTCGGTCAGGCCCTGGATCTCCACCGGAATGGAGGGTCCGGCCGACTGCGTGGGCTTGCCGTCTTCGTCCAGCATGGCGCGCACACGGCCATAGCTCGACCCCGCGAGCACGACATCACCCCGCTTGAGTGTCCCGCTTTGCACCAGCACGGTGGCCACGGGGCCGCGGCCCTTGTCCAGCTTGGCCTCGATCACCAGACCCTTGGCGGCAGCCTCAGTGGGCGCCTTCAGCTCCAGCACCTCGGCCTGCAGCAGCACCTGCTCCAGCAGGTCGTCCACGCCCTGACCGGTCTTGGCAGACACGGGCACGAAAGGCGATTCCCCGCCGAAGTCCTCCGGCACCACCTGCTCAGCCACGAGCTCGCTCTTCAGCCGCTCCACGTTGGCGTCAGGCTTGTCGATCTTGTTCATGGCCACGACGATGGGCACGCCAGCCGCCTTCGCGTGGTGGATGGCTTCCTTGGTCTGCGGCATGACGCCGTCGTCGGCGGCCACCACCAGGATCACGATGTCGGTGGCCTTGGCACCGCGGGCGCGCATCGCCGTGAAGGCGGCGTGGCCCGGGGTGTCCAGGAAGGTGATCATCCCGCGCGGCGTCTCGACGTGGTAAGCGCCAATGTGCTGCGTGATGCCGCCAGCCTCGCCCGCGGCGACCCGGGCTCTGCGGATGTAGTCCAGCAGTGAGGTCTTGCCATGGTCGACGTGGCCCATGACGGTGACCACCGGGGCCCGGTTCAGCTTTTCTGCCGTCTGAGCGGCCTGTTCTTCCTCGGTGAAGGCCTCGGGATCGTCCAGCTTGGCCGCCAGCGCCTTGTGACCCATTTCCTCGACCACGATCATCGCGGTCTCCTGGTCCAGCTGCTGGTTGATGGTGACCATTTGGCCCAGCTTCATCAACTGCTTGATCACTTCGCTGGCCTTCACACTCATCTTGTGGGCCAGGTCTGCCACGCTGATGGTCTCGGGCACGTGCACTTCCTGCACCTGCTGCTCAGCCGGCGCCACGAAGCTGGAGCCCTCATCGCGCTCGCCTCGGCGCCCGCCGCGCGGCGCACGCCAGCCCGCCCGCGAACCGCCCGTGTCACCACGGGTCTTGAGCGCGCGCTTCTTGGCGGCGTCGTCGGCCCAGCTGGAGGAAAGCTTCTCGCTCTTGACCTGCTTTTTCTCGCCCGGCTTAGCGGCTGTCGTCGTGGAAGCCCCTGGCGCACCCGGCTTGGCTGCCGGCTTGTGGATGGTGCCCTTGATGCCTGCAGCCTCTGCCGGCTTGGGTTCCTCAGGCTTCTTGGCCGTCAGCACCGACCGCGGGCGAGACATCATCTCGCGGATGGCCGCGGCCTCTGTCTCGGCCTTGCGGCGACGGGCGTCGGAATCTGCCTGGGCCTGACGCGCAAGGGCGTCAGCATCGGCAGCCTTGACCACGCGCAACCCGGGCTTGACTGGCTCCGCCGCGGGTGCGGCTGGTGCCGCTGCGGCCGCTGGGGCCGAAACAGCCGGCGCCTCGACAGCGCTGGCCGCTGTCGCTGGCACCGCTGCGGGCTGCGCGGTTTGAGCGGGCTGCGGCGCCGCTTCGGGCGGCGCTGCCGGGGTAGATTTCGCCGGGGCGGCCGCACGGGCCCGTTCTTCGGCCGCAGCCTGTGCTGCCGCTTGTTCCGCGGCACGCTCGGCCGCGATGCGGGCGGCCTCAGCCTCGGCGGCTTCCCGCTCGAGCTGCGCCTGCACTTCGGCTTGACGCTGCCGTTCGGCAGCGTCCTCCATCTGGCGCTGTATCAGCGCCGCCTGGGCGGCGGCCTCCGCATCCCGGCGGGCCTGCTCTTCGGCATCAATGACGGACGCCGGAAAGGGAGCGTCTTCCGCTGCAGGGGCCTCATCACGCTTGACGAAGGTACGCTTCTTGCGCACTTCCACCTGAATGGTGCGGGCCTTACCCGACGCATCGGCCTGCTTGATCTCGCTGGTGCTCTTGCGCGTCAGGATGATCTTCTTGCGCTCGGTGGACGCCGTGCCATGAGATGTGCGCAAGTATTCGAGAAGGCGCTCCTTGTCACCGTCGGTCAGTGCGTCGTCGGGTGA
>JBIKMY010000228.1:0-4265 GCA_044358945.1 Rubrivivax sp. | reverse complement strand
CGCGCACGATGCCGTCGGTCACGGAGACCACGGTGCCCTGGTTCTTGATGTCGGCGCTGGCCTGCAAGCCTTCGATGCGGCTCTTGATCAGCTCGGAAATTTCTGCGGGATTGAGTTGCATATGTCTCTCCTGACGTCTTGCAGGCGGATGAGTTCGGGCGATGGGTGCAGGCGCAAAGGCGAACGGCCTCAGGCCGTGAGCGCCACCTTCATGTGGTCGAGCCGGGCCTTGACGGAAGCGTCCAGCACCTCGTCACCAACCACGACGCGTATGCCGCCAATGAGCTCGGGGCGCAGTTCCACCCGCGCATTGAGCTTGCGGGAGAAGCGCTGCTCCAGCGTCGCGACCACCTCAGGCATCTGCGCGGGCTCGATGGGGAACGCGCTTTCGATGAGCGCGTCGGACACGCCGCTTTGCGCATTCACCAAGGCATGGAACTGCGCGGCGATTTCTGGCAACGCGGCCAGCCGGCCGTTGTCCAGCACCGTGCGCAGGAAGTTCTGCGCGGCAGCGGACAAAGGCTGGTTGACGACCCCGGCCACCACGCCGAACACCTGTTCGGACGAGGTCTTGGGGTTGTCGGCAAACTGGCGCAACTGCTCATCGGCAGCCACAGCCGCCAACGCGCCGACTTCGGCGGACAACGCCGCAGCCTGCGCACCTGCAGCCTTGAACAGGGCCTCGGCGTAGGGCCGGGCAATGGTGGCGATTTCAGCCATGTCGGGGGGCTCGCGGGCTCGGGGTGGGGACGGGTCGGGTGACCTGGCCTGGGGTCTTGTTCAGAGCTCGGTCTTCAGGCGCGTGAGCAGCTCGGCGTGAACGCCGGCATTCACCTCGCGCTTGAGGATGGCCTCGGCTCCCTTGACGGCCAACGCAGCCACCTGCTCACGCAGGGCTTCGCGGGCCTTCACGGACTCCTGCTCGGCTTCGGCGCGGGCGGCAGCCACGATCTTGGCACCTTCCTCGGCGGCACGCGCCTTGGCTTCCTCGATCGTCTGCTGGGCCAGGCGCTCGGCGTCTGCCAGGCGCTTAGCCGCGTCGTTGCGGGCAGCGGACAGCTGCTGCTCGACACGCTGGTTGGCCGCAGCCAGATCCGCCTTGGCCTTGTCGGCAGCAGACAAACCCTCGGCAATCTTCTTGGCACGCTCGTCCAGCGCCGCGGTCAGCGGCGGCCAGACAAAACGCATCGTGAACCAGACCAGGATCGCGAACACGATCATCTGGACGATCAGGGTGGCGTTAATGCTCACTTCAGGAACCTCGTCATGGGATGTTCAGGGCAGCGCAAGGACACCGCCCGACGAACCGGCTGCGAAGGATTACTTCGGCAGGTTGGCCAGCTGGCCCAGGAACGGGTTGGCCGTAGCGAACCACAGGGCGATACCGGTGCCGATGATGAAGGCCGCGTCGATCAGGCCGGCCAGCAGGAACATCTTGGTCTGCAGTTCACCCATCAACTCAGGCTGGCGGGCGGCGGCCTCGAGGTACTTGCTGCCCATGATGCCGATGCCGATACAGGCACCGATGGCGCCCAGGCCGATGATCAGGCCAGCGGCCAGAGCGACGAAGCTGATGACTTGCATGTTGACTCCTGTGTACAAGTTTGAGAGAGAAAAAGAAAACGAAGGAAAACTTCAGGTCAAAGAACGGGACGGCGCAGGCCGGAAGAACAGATCAGTGGGCGTCGTGTGCCTGGCCCACGTACACGAGCGTGAGCATCATGAACACGAAGGCCTGCAAGGTGATGATCAGGATGTGGAAGATGGCCCACACGCTGCCAGCGATGATGTGGCCGATGGCAAGGCCAATGCCCGTGGCCGACAGGGACCACGCACCACCCATCAAGGCGATCAGCATGAAGATCAGTTCGCCGGCATACATGTTGCCGAACAGCCGCATGCCATGAGACACCGTCTTGGCAACGAACTCGATCATCTGCATGGCGAAGTTGATCGGGTACAGGAACCACTTGTCACCGAAGGGCGCCGAGAACAGTTCGTGGATCCAGCCGCCGAGGCCCTTGATCTTGACGTTATAGAACAGGCAGATCAGCAACACCGACAGCGACAGGCCCATGGTCACCGACAGGTCGGCCGTGGGCACCACGCGCATGTAATCCTTGGCACCAATCGCGGGGCCCGCCACGTGCCAGATGGCTGGCAGCAAATCCACGGGCAACAGGTCCATGGCGTTCATCAGGAAGATCCAGACGAACACCGTGAGCGCCAGGGGAGCCACCAACTTGCGGCTCGTGGCGTTGTGCACGATGCCCTTGGCCTGGGAGTCCACCATCTCGACCAGCAGCTCCACCGCTGCCTGGAAGCGGCCCGGCACGCCCGAGGTGGCCTTGGCCGCAGCACGGTACAGCAAGTAGCAGCCGACGATGCCCAGCATCGTGGCGTAAAACATGGAGTCCAGGTTGAAGACGGAGAAGTCCACGACCCCCGTCTGTTTCTGGTTCTGCAAATGCTGCAGGTGGTGGACGATGTACTCGCCGGCGGTGGGGCCTTGACCTTGTGCTGCTGCCATCAGAAAAGCTCGTCCAGGTTCTCGTCTTCTTCAACGCCCGCGCCACAACAGCGCGAACCAATACACCTTGATGCAGACCAGCAGGGTGACCAGCAACACCGGCCAGCTCAAGGGCTGCAGGATCTGCGGGGCCAGCATCAGCATGACCACCGAGACCGCGATTTTCATCATCTCCCACAACATGAAGCTGACGGCACTGTGACCGGGCGACATGCTCGAAAACCGGCTGGTCATGCCACGCGCCATCAAGGCCCCCGGCACCACCGCGACCGCCGCACCGTACAGTGCCGACAATCCCGCCGATCGTTCACCCCAGATGACCCACACCAACGCGGCCACCATGGCGCCTACCATCGCCTGCAATCGAACCACCCGCCATGGTGAGACGGGGCGCTCCTTTGCACGCAGGGCTTGCGCTTCCTGTTGGGTCAAGGGCTTGAAGTCCTTGTACCCCGCCGCATCTCCTTCGTCGGGCCAGGGGTCTGATCGGATCGTCCGGTCGGACATGGCTTGGTGCGCGGATGTGGCGTTAAGGGCAAACCGCGGGAGTGTACGTGGAAACCCGCAGTCACTTCGTTTGGCCCTTGCTCGCACTACGGTATCCCGGATGACGACCTCTTTTTTGCCACCCGCGCCAGCCGTGCGCCAGCCCCTGGTTGCGCGCGCGCTGCATGCGTTGGGCACCGCCTTGCTGCTGGGCCTGGCCACCCAGGTGGCCCATGCGGCGACAACCACCGTGCGCACCGAGCAGGTCCGTGCCGAACTGGTGGCCCATGCGCCGGAGGGAGTGGCCGCAGGTAAGCCCTTGTGGCTAGGCCTGCGCATCGAGCACCAACCCCACTGGCACACCTACTGGAAAAACCCCGGCGACTCCGGCCTGCCCACCACGCTCACCTGGGGGGTGCCGAGCGGCTTTGCCGCTGGCGACATCGCCTGGCCCACGCCGAAAAAGTTGCCCGTGGGCCCGCTGATGAACTTCGGCTACGAGGGCACGTTGCTGCTGCCAGTGCCCGTGACGGTGCCGCCCGGGTTCCAGGGCGCTTCGCTGCCGGTGCGCCTGGAGGCACAGTGGCTGGTGTGCAAGGACGTCTGCATTCCGGAGTCGGGCGACTTCGCGCTGGAGATCCCGACCCAGGCAGCTACGGTGGCGCATGCAGCACTGTTCGAGGCTGCGCGCGCCGCGACCCCGAAAACGCTGGCAGGCGCCCAGGCGGTGGCCCAGGTGGGGGCCGACGGCCCGCAGGGCAGCCTGAAGGTCCGCGTCCAGGGCCTGCCTGCGGCCTGGCAGGGCCAGAAGCTGCACTTCTTTCCCGAGACAGCCGGGGTGATCGACAACGCCGCAGTGCCCACGGCCGCCTGGAAGGACGGGGCCTGGGTGGCCACGGTGGCGCTGTCGGCGCAGCGCAGCGAGAGCCCCGCGCTGCTGCCCGCGGTGCTGGCGCGTGAGGGCGAGCCCGCAGGTGTGCAGTTGTCCCTGCCCGTCAGCGGCACATGGCCGGCCCCCGGTACGGGCGCCCCCGGGCCAGCGCACGGCGATGCCACCGCAGCCGTGGGCGCCGGCGCGACCGGCAACGCCGGCGGCAGCGCGCCTTCCCTGGCCTGGGCCCTGTTGCTGGCCCTGGCAGGGGGCGCCCTGCTGAACCTGATGCCTTGCGTCTTCCCGGTGCTGTCGTTGAAGGTGTTCGGCTTTGCGGCCCATGCCCAGGACCGGCGCGCACTGCTGGCCGGCGGCCTG
>JBIKMY010000227.1:0-4268 GCA_044358945.1 Rubrivivax sp. | reverse complement strand
GCGCTTCCACGACGGCACACGCCGGCCGCGGCGGCCGGGTGCATGCCGCCTGGGCCATGCTTCGCTCCCACCTGCGTGGGGGGCTGTCGTCCGTCCTGGCTGGGCGCGCCGCTGCTGGCGTGGACGGCGCCTCTCAGGCCCTGCCCGTGCGCGATCGCCTTGAACTGCGCTCGTCCGGCGTCACACGCATCACCGGATTCGACCAGGCCTTCGTTGCCGTGGCCCTGGCACTGCTGGCGCTGGGCGTGGTGATGGTCTATTCCGCCTCCGTGGCCCTGCCGGACAACCCCAAGTTCGCCCGCTACGCCGCCACGCACTTCCTCAGTCGCCACCTGCTGTCCATCGGCATTGCGACAGTGATGGCCTTGCTGGTGCTGCAGATTCCGCTGGCCTGGTGGGAGAAGTACGCCGGCTATCTGTTCATCCTGGCGCTGGTGCTGCTGGTGCTGGTGCTGATCCCGGGCATCGGCAAGGTGGTGAACTTCTCCCGGCGCTGGATTCCCCTGGGCGTCATGAACTTCCAGCCCTCGGAGTACGCCAAGCTCGCCATGGCGATATACGCGGCCGGTTACATGGTGCGCAAGATGGATGCACGGGAGAACTTCATTCGCGCCGTCTGGCCCATGGCCATGGCGGTGCTGGTGGTGGGCCTGCTGCTGCTGCGCCAGCCCGACATGGGTGCCTTCATCGTCATCGCCACCATTTCGATGGGGGTGCTGTTCCTGGGCGGCGTCAACGCCCGCATGTTCTTCCTCATTGCGGCCATGGCCATCGCGGCGCTGGCCATGATCATCGCCTTCGACGAACTGCGCCGGGGCCGCATCCTGGCCTACCTGGACCCCTGGGACCCGGCGAATGCGCAGGGCAAGGCCTACCAGCTGACGCACTCGCTCATCGCCTTCGGCCGCGGCGGCTTGTTCGGCCAGGGGCTGGGCTCGTCGGTGGAGAAATTGCACTACCTGCCCGAGGCCCACACCGACTTTCTGCTCGCCGTCATCGGCGAGGAACTGGGCTTGGTGGGCGTGCTGGCGGTGATCGTGGGCTTCTTCTGGCTCATCCGCCGCATCGTCAACATCGGCCGCCAGGCCATTGCGCTGGACCGCGTGTTCGCCGGCCTCACGGCGCAGGGCATCGCCATCTGGTTCGCCGGCCAGGCCTTCATCAACATGGGCGTGAACCTGGGCGTGCTGCCGACCAAGGGCCTGACGTTGCCGCTGATGAGCTTTGGCGGCTCCGGGATCTTGATGAACCTGATCGCGCTGGCGCTCGTGCTCCGTGTTGATATTGAGAACAGAGCCCTCATGCGAGGAGGCCGAGCATGAACCGGGCGCCGCATCTGGTGATCATGGCCGCGGGCACGGGCGGGCACATCATGCCGGGGCTGGCCGTCGCGCGGGAGGTGCTCTCGCGCGGCTGGACGGTGAGCTGGCTGGGCACCTCGCACGGCATGGAAAACCGCCTGGTGCCGCCCGCCGGCATCCCCATGGACACCATCGCCTTCAGCGGCCTGCGCGGCAAGGGGCTGCTGCACACCGCCACGGGCGGCCTGCGCTTGCTCAAGGCTTTTTGGGACTGTCTGGGCATCCTGCGCCGACGCGGGGCTGATGCGGTGCTGGGCATGGGCGGCTACGTCTGTTTCCCTGGCGGTTTGATGGCCAGCCTGCTGGGCAAGCCGCTGATGCTGGTGAATGCCGACGCGGCGCTGCTGTTGTCCAACAAGAGCCTGCTGCCGGTGGCCGACCGCGTGGCCTTCGGCTTTGCAGGCCCGGCCGTGTCTGGCGTGAAGGTGGGCGTGGTCACGGGCAACCCGGTGCGCGCCGAAATCGAGGCCTTGCCCGCGCCCGAGCAGCGCCTGGCCGGCCGCAGCGGCCCGCTGCGCCTGTTGGTGGTGGGCGGCAGCCTGGGTGCGCAGGTGCTCAACCGCACGGTGCCGCAGGCGCTGGCGCTGCTGGACCCGGCGCTGCGGCCGGGGGTCGTCCACCAGACCGGCGCAGTGCAGTCCGAAGAGGTGCGCGCCGCGTACGCTGCCGCGGGCCTGCAGGCTGATGTCAGGCCCTTCATCGACGACATGGCGGCCGAACTGGCCGCCTGCGACCTGATCGTGTGCCGGGCCGGCGCGGTCACGGTCAGCGAGTTGTGTGCCGCCGGGGTGGCCAGCGTGCTGGTGCCGCTGGTGGTCAGCACCACCTCGCATCAGCGCGACAACGCGCAGTGGCTGGCGGGGCAGGGCGCCGCGCTGCACCTGCCGCAAACCGAACTCACGCCCCAGGTCCTGGCCGAGCGGCTGGCGGCGCTGGACCGCCCGGCCTTGCGGGCCATGGCCCAGCGTGCGCGCAGCCTGGCCCAGCCGCAGGCCGCTGCCCGCGTGGCCGACGAACTGCAGCAGCTCATGGGAAAACGGGCATGAAGCACGCCGTCAAGCACATCCATTTCGTAGGCATCGGCGGCGCCGGCATGAGCGGCATCGCCGAGATCCTGCACAACCTGGGTTACCGAGTCTCGGGCTCGGACGCTGCCGACAGCGCCGTCACCAAGCGTCTGGCCGGCCTGGGCGTGCGCGTCTTCATCGGCCACGAGGCCTCGCAGATCGAAGGCGCGCAGGCGGTGGTCACCTCCACCGCGGTGAAGGCTGACAACCCCGAGGTGCTGGCCGCCCGTGCGCGCAAGGTGCCGGTGGTGGCGCGGGCCGTGCTGCTGGCCGAGCTGATGCGCCTGAAGCAGGGCATCGCCATCGCGGGCACGCATGGCAAGACCACCACCACTTCGTTGGTGGCCAGCGTGCTGGCCGAGGCGGGCGTGGACCCCACCTTCGTCATTGGCGGCAAGCTCGAGAGCGCGGGCACCAACTCGCGCCTGGGTGCGGGCGACTACATCGTGGTGGAGGCCGACGAGAGCGACGCCTCCTTCCTGCACCTGAGCCCGGTGATGTCGGTGGTGACCAACATCGACGCCGACCACATGGACACCTACGGCCACGACCTGACCCGTCTGCGCGGGGCCTTCGTGGAGTTTCTGCACCGCCTGCCCTTCTATGGCGCGGCGGTGCTGTGCACGGATGACCCCGGCGTGCGGTCCATCCTGCCCATGATCTCGCGCCCGGTCATCGGCTACGGCCTGGGCGAGGATGCGCAGGTGCGCGCGCTGGACGTGCAGGCGGTGGCGGGCGGCCAGATGCGTTTCACCTGCTGGCGGGGCGCGGGTACCGGCTTGTCCGCGGTGTCCGGGGCCGGGGCGCTGCCCGATCTGGCCGTGACGCTGAACCTGGCCGGTGTGCACAACGTGCGCAACGCCCTGGCGGCTATCGCCGTGGCCCAGGCCCTGGAACTGCCTGACGAGGCCGTGCTGCGCGCGCTGGCAGGCTTTCGCGGCGTCGGCCGGCGCTTCCAGCGCTGGGGTGAACTGCCCGTGCCCGCCAGCCAGGGCGGCGGCAGCTTCACGCTCATCGACGACTACGGGCACCACCCGGTGGAGATGGCCGCCGTCATCGCCGCCGCGCGCGGTGCCTTCCCCGGCCGGCGCCTGGTGCTGGTCTTCCAGCCCCACCGCTACACCCGCACGCGGGACTGCTTCGAGGACTTCGTGCAGGTGATGGGCACGGCCGATGCGCTGCTGCTGTCCGAGGTGTACCCGGCCGGCGAGGCGCCCATCGTCGCGGCCGACGGCCGGGCCCTGGCGCGCGCCCTGCGTGTGGCGGGGCGCCTGGATCCTGTCTTCGTCGACGACATCGGCCGCATGCCCGAGGCCATCGCCGACTTCGTGCGGGACGGCGACGTGGTCATCGCCATGGGCGCCGGCTCCATTGGCGGCGTGCCGCAGAAGGTGCGAGATCTGCGGGCGGCCGTGGCACCCGCGCAAACGCACAGCGCTTCAGGAGGTTCGAGGTGAGCCCAGCTGCCGTTGACGTGTCGAAGCTGGGCCGGGTGGCCGTGCTGATGGGCGGTGACAGCGCCGAGCGCGAGGTCTCGCTCATGTCCGGCTCGGGCGTGCTGCAGGCCCTGCGCTCGCGCGGCGTGGACGCTCATGCCTTCGATCCCGCCCAGCGCCCGCTGGGGGACCTGAAGACCGAAGGGTTCGACCGCGTCTTCATCGCACTGCACGGGCGCCACGGCGAGGACGGCACGGTGCAAGGCGCGCTGGAACTGCTGGGCCTGCCCTACACCGGCTCGGGCGTGATGGCCAGCGCCATCGCCATGGACAAGGTGATGACCAAGCGCGTGTGGCGCTCCGAGGGGCTGCCCACGCCGCGCTGGGTGTGGCTGGCGCCCGAG
>JBIKMY010000279.1:0-3664 GCA_044358945.1 Rubrivivax sp. | reverse complement strand
CTGAGCGGTCGCGAGACCCTAGGCTCAGTCCTGGGCCTGACGGCCCAGATGATCAACATCCTGACAGAGCAGAACGTTCAGCGCAGCATTGCATCCCTCTCCGCCAAGGACGTGCTGATCCGGCCAGACCTGCAACGCCTGGGCGCTGGCGACTTCGACAAGGCCGCCGAGCTGATGGAGCGTGGCCGGGCCGGAGCCGAGGTCATGGTGCCGCGACTGGCCGCATGGTCTCTGGAACCGCAGGCCTATGCCACCTGGCGGCGCAGCACCGCCTCACTGGTCACACCCCAGCTTGAACTCGCGTTCGTGACGCTGGAGGGCTCCGGGCTGCCCGACGTCCAGCGCCTGAAGGCGCAGTTGCAATCCCGCGCTGGTCAGCCCTTCGATACCGCCACGGCCGAGCAGGATGCGCGCCGCCTGGCCGCCAGCGGCGATTTTCTGCGCGCCGACTACCGGCTGGTGAAGAGCCCACAAGGCGACGGCTTGGTGTTCGAGGTGGAGGACAAACCCTGGGGCCCCCACTACTTCCGCTTCGGGCTCGACCTGTCCACCAACTTCGCAGGGCGCAGCGCGTTCAACCTGAAGATCGCGCATGACAGGCGCTGGCTCAGCGCCAGCGGTACCGAATGGCGCAACAGACTGCACCTGGGTGAATCACCGCTGCTGGCCACCGAGCTCTACCACCCCCTGCGCTGGAACGAACGGCTCGATACAGACTGGTTCATCTCGACATGGGGGCGGGCCGAGCTGAAGCAGCTGACCAGCTTCAATGATCAGGGCGACGAAATTGCGCAGTACAACCGAACGGTCCGCCAATTGGGCATGGACCTGGGCCGCACCTTCGGTGCCTGGGGTACGGCGCGGGCGGGCCTGGTCCACAGCGCCCAGCGCACCAGCCCGCGGCTGCTGGGTGCGCAGGCCCCGTTACTGGGCAGAACAGATGTCTGGAGGGAGACCGCACTGAGCCTGCGGGCGGCCGCCGACCAGTTGGATTACGCGCTGTTTCCGCAGCGGGGCTGGCGTGCCGAGATCGGGCTGCAGGCGGGGCAGCGCTCGGGTAACGGCTCGACCGAAGGCATGCACCGGCTCCAGCTCAGTGGCACCTGGGTGTCCACATGGGGTCGGGACACGCTCAACCTGCATGCCCAGAGCGCACTTTCTGACGAAGGAGGCAACGCCCAGGTCGGCCGATTCACCCTGGGGGGCTTTCACAACCTGTCGGGCTACGCCGCCGGCCATCTGAATGGCAATCACCTGGTGCTGATGCGGGCGATCTGGTACCGGCGGCTGCAGCAGTCGGTGGCCTTGACGCGGGGGTTCTTCGTCGGCGCCACGCTGGAGGCGGGCAATGTCTGGATGGAACACGGTCAGGTCTCCCTCAGCAACTTGAGGGTCGGCAACAGCCTGTTTCTGGGCGCCGACACCGGGCTGGGGCCGATGTACCTGGGCATCACGCACGCTCCGGGCGGCTCCACCGGGCTGGTGTTCTTCATCGGTCGGCCCTGAGCGGCCGTCAATTCAGGCCGAGGCAGCGCCTAATCTCGTCGACTACACGCTGCGGCTGCTCGTGGACGATCCAGTGGCTGGCCTCGGGCACACGGGTCAGGTGCAGATCCGGCACCCAGCGCTCCAGGCCGTCCAGCAGCCCAGGCAGCAATGCGTGATCGCCTTCGCCCCAGAGCACGGCGGTCGGCACGCGGGAGACGGTCATGGCGTCGGGCAACTGCACCGCCTGCAGCGCCTGGTCCACGCGGGGGTCGGCCTTCGATGGCGGGCGCAGCGGCGAGGCGCGGTACAGATTGAGCCCGCCCGTCAGGCCCATGCCCCAGACCTCGCGGTAGCGCGCCCGCAGCGAATCGGTCAACCACGCCTGCCCCCCCATGCGCTCGAAGAAGGGCCACAGCCGGGCAAAGTCGTTCTCCGCCAGCAGGGCCTCGGCGTCCGGGCGACACAGGAAGTTCATGTAGGCGCTGGCGGCTTGCTGCGCCGGGTTGCTGCGCAACTCGCGCAGGAAAGTGGCCGGGTGCGGCGAGTTGATGATGAGCAGCCGCTTCATCAACTCGGGGCGCACGGCGGCCAGGTTCCAGGCCACGGCACCCCCCCAGTCGTGGGCGACCAGCAGGTCCACCGGGCCGCCTGTCTGCTGGATCAGGGCCTCCACGTCCTGCATCAGGTGGCGCGCCCGGTAGGCCTCCACCTCAGGCGGCGCCGAAGACTTCTCGAAGCCGCGCAGATTCGGCGCCAGGCACCTGGCCTGGGGTGCCAGCCGGGTCATCACCTCGTCCCAGGCAAACGCTGCCTCCGGGAACCCGTGCAGCAACATCACCCGCGGCGTGGGCGCCCCCCCGGCGGCCCGGCAGGACAGCGTGACGCCGTGGGGCAAGGGCGCGAAGAAGGTCTCGATCACGCCACCCACCCCCTCAAGGTCCGCGCCACGTCGCCCACGCCCAGGCGCGACAACGCGGAAAACAAGGTCACCCCCACATCGGCGGGCTCCTGCGCCAGCTCGCCCAGCACTTCCTGTGCCGTCTGGAGCGACCGCTGCGCCTCGGTGCGGTTGAGCTTGTCGGCCTTGGTCAGCAGCGCCAGCAGGCGCACCTCTCCCGTGGCCACCCGCGGAGCGATGAAGCCCAGCAGTTGGCGGTCCAGATCGGTGAACCCCAGGCGCGAATCCACCATCAGCACCACCCCGCTGAGGCTGCGGCGCAATTCCAGGTAGCGCGCCATCACCTCCTGCCAGCGCAGCTTGGCCGCGCGCTCCACGGCTGCGTAGCCGTAGCCGGGCAGGTCGGCAAACAAGGCATCAGGCGCATCCTTGGGGCCCAGCTCGAACAGGTTGATGTGCTGGGTGCGGCCGGGCGTGCGGGAGGCGAAGGCCAGGCGCTTCTGCTGCGCGAGCATGTTGATGGCCGTGGACTTGCCCGCGTTGGACCGTCCCACGAAGGCGATCTCCGGCAGCTCGGTGACGGGCAACTGGTCGAGTTGACTGGCCGTGGTGAGAAAGCGCGCCGTGTGCGTCCAGGCCAGTGCGGCCTTGTGCAACGCCGCTGGCGGGACTTCCGGTAAGGGTGCATTCATGGGCCATTGTAAAATCTGTAGGTTTTGGATAGACGTGCCGCCTTCTGGCGCCGCGCAGGCCCTTGTCGCAGAGGGCCGGTGGGTCAGGGAGGTGCGCGCAATCCGCACCCCCGCAAGCACACGTACGTATCTGCAAGAAGGCGCAACCCGCGCGAGGCCCTTTCACATGAAGCCCGTCCAAGCCCTGATCCTCTCGGCCCTGCTGACCGCCACCGCCTTCGGCTCGGCCCAGGCCGCCGAGACCAAGCCCGCCTTCAAGGCTGACCCCGCCAAGGGCCAGGCCCTGGCCCAGGTGTGCAGTGCATGCCACACGGCAGATGGCAGCCGCGGCTCACCGGCCAACCCCATCCTGCAGGGCCAGCACCCGGAGTACCTGGTCAAGCAACTGCAAGAGTTCAAGTCCGGCAAGCGCAACAACGCCGTCATGAAGGGCTTTGCGTCCAACCTCAGCGAAGAGGATATGAAGCACATCGCCGCCTTCTACGCCGGCAAGACCGCCAAGCCTGGTGCTGCGAAGAACAAGGACACCATCCGCCTGGGCGAGAAGATCTACCGCGGCGGCATCACCGAGAAGGCCGTGCCCGCA
>JBIKMY010000226.1:0-4299 GCA_044358945.1 Rubrivivax sp. | reverse complement strand
CACGATCACCTGGTCGGCGCCCGCGGCTTCCAGCCAGCGCGCCAGGGCTTGCGTGGCCAGGGGGTCGAAGGGCTGGGTGCGCACGTCCTTGCGGGCGTATGCCAGGTAGGGCAGCACGGCGGTCACGCGATGGGCGCCGTGACCGCGCAGCGTGTCCACCATGAACAGCAGGCGCACCAGCTTGTCCTGCGGGCTGTACTCGTCGTCACCATGCAAGGCGGCCAGCACGAAGACATCGCAGCCGCGCGGGTCTTCCAACGGCCGCCACTTGTGTTCACCGTCATGAAACGGCCGGTGCTCCACCGGCGCCAAGGGCTCGCCCAGGCGCTCGGCCACGCCTTGCGCCAGGGCCGAAGCGCCGTCCAGAGAGATCAGCATCATCGCGCGGCCCCGGCCTGCAGCAGACCCTTGAGTTGCGACTGAGAAGCCAGGCAGGACAGGAGCGGGAACGGAGGCATGTGCGAGCGCATGAAGAGGCCAGGACGCGACCTTAGGCCGGCCACCGCGGGAGGGCTTGCGCCCACGCAAGCCCCGGGTGGCCCCAGCGCCGCAGCATCACGCTTGCCCCGGCAAATGGCGTGCCGGACCCTTGACCCCCCTTTGACCGAAAGACGGAGCCCCTCATGAACGAACTGCGACTCATGGATCCCTTCTCGATGGATCCTCTGGAAGACACCTTCCGCAGCATGCTGCGCCCCTGGCGCTTCGAGCAGGTCGATGCGCCGCCGCGCATCCGCCTGGACGTGGCCGAGCAGAACGGCAGCTACGCCGTGCGCGCCGAGATCCCAGGCGCGCGCAAGGAAGACATCGACGTACGCATCGAGGGCAACCTCATCACCATCAGCGCCGAGATGAAGAAGGAATCGGACGACCGCAAGGAAGGCCGGCTGCTGCGCAGCGAACGTCAGTACGGCTACGCGACACGCAGCTTCACCCTGGCCAGCCCCGTGGACGAAAGCAAGGCCGGCGCCAAGTATGAGAACGGCGTGCTGGAGCTGACCCTGCCCAAGAAGTCGGCCACCGCCACCAAGCGGCTGTCCATCCAGTGAGCGTCGTCGCCCGACCCCTGGCTGCCGTGACGGCTCTTGGCACCGCCTGACGCGCCCGGGCCGGGCGCCGCCCAGAGCGGGGGCTGCGCCCTGCCCGCGGCGCAGCTCGTCACCCGCTGCGACCCCGATACGCTCGGGTTCGACACCACCGCCGACCTGCCCGATGGCGACACGCCCTTCGGGCAGGCCCGCGCGGTGGACGCCATCCATCTGGCCCTGGCCGTGCGTGGCCCGGGCTACCACCTCTTCGTGGCCGGCGAGCCGGCCATGGACCACCACGGCTTCGTCCGGCGCCTGCTGGAGCGGCACGCGGCGGACCAACCCGCACCGCCCGATTGGTGCCACCTGTACAACTTCGCGGATGCCAACCGCCCCCGCGTACTGAGCCTGCCCCCGGGCCAGGGCCACCGGCTGCGCCAGGCCATGCAGCGCTTCGTGGCGGAGTTGTCCAAGGCCGTCTCTTCGGCACTGGAAAGCGATGTGTACCGCTCCCGCCTGGACGCCATTCAGAAGGAAGCCAAGGAGCGCGAGGACGGGGCCCTGCAGGCCCTGGGCGAAAGCGCCGTGAGCCAAGGCGTGGCCCTCATCCGCACCCCGCAGGGCTTTGCCTTCGCTCCGATGGACAAGGGCAAGCCGCTGCCCGCAGACCGCTTCGAGCAACTGGACGCTCAGGAACGCGAACGCCTGGCCGGGGTGATCGGCGCCTTGAGCCAGCGGCTCAAGCAGGTGCTGCACGAACTGCCACGGCAGCGGCGCGAGATGCAGCAGCGCGTGCGCGAGGCCACGCGCGACGCCATGGCCATGGCCGCAGGCCACCTGGTGGACGAACTCAAGGCCGAGTTCGCGCAGCACCCCCAGGTCAACACTTTCCTGGACGAGGTGCGGCGCGACATCATCGAGTCCGGTGAACAGTTGCGCGAACAGTCGGCCACCGACGACGACGACGCCGGCGCGCTGGCCGGCAGCCTGGCCCTGCACCGTTACCAGGTCAATCTGCTGGTGGGCGAGGCCGTATCGACCTCGGCGCAGGCCGGGGCCCGTGGCGCGCCCGTCCTGCTGGACGACCACCCCACCTACGCCAACCTGGTAGGGCGCATCGACCACGTGGCACACATGGGCACGCTGCTGACCAACTTCACGCTCATCCGGGCCGGGTCCCTGCACCGCGCCAATGGCGGCATCCTCATGCTGGACGCGGTGAAAGTGCTCAGCGAGCCCCTGAGCTGGGCAGGCCTGAAGCGCGCACTGAAATCCGGCCGGGTGGTCATCGAATCGCTGCCGCAAGCATTGGGCTGGGTGAACACCCTGCCGCTGGAGCCGGAACCGGTGCCGCTGGACCTGAAGATCGTCCTGTTCGGAGACCGCCAGCTCCACCACCTGCTGCAATCGCTGGACCCGGAGTTTGATGACCTGTTCAAGGTGGTGGCGGACTTTGAGGACGAACTGCCCAGGCAGACCCCCTCCACCCAGGCCCTGGCCCGCTGGCTGGGCGCGGCGGCGCGTGAACGGGGCCTGCGACCGCTGACACGCCACGCCGTTGCAGGCCTGGTGGACCACGCCGCCCGGCTGGCCGACGACGGCGCCAAGCTCAGCACCCACACCCGCGCCTTGAGCGATCTGCTGCACGAGGCCGACGCCCGGGCCACGCAGGCCGGCCGCACCGTGATCGACCGAGAGGACGTCAGCACCGCGCAGGCCGCCCGCGTGCGCCGAGCCGATCGCGTGCGCGATAGCGTGCACGAGGAATTGCTGCGAGGCACGCTGCTGGTGTCCACCGAAGGCGAGCACGTCGGACAGGTCAACGGCCTGGTGGTGGCCCAACTCGGCGAGTTCCGCTTCGCCTACCCGATCCGGATCACCGCCACCACCCGGCTGGGCGAGGGCGAGCTGGTGGACATCGAGCGCGAATCCACGCTGGGCGGGCCCATCCATGCCAAGGGCGTGATGATCCTGGCCGCCTTCCTGGGCGCGCGCTACGCACAGGAGCTGCCCCTGTCGCTGGCGGCCAGCCTGGTGTTCGAGCAGAGCTACGGCCCAGTGGAAGGCGACAGCGCTTCGCTGGCGGAGCTGTGCGCCCTGCTGTCGGCGCTGGCCTTCGTGCCGGTGCGCCAGGGGCTGGCGGTCACCGGGTCGATCAACCAGTTCGGGCTGGTGCAGGCCATCGGCGGCGTGAACGAGAAGATCGAAGGCTTCTTCGACCTGTGCCGCCAGCGCGGGCTGGACGGACACCAGGGCGTGCTCATCCCGCGCGCCAACGTCCAGCACCTGATGCTGCGCGACGAGGTGGTGCAGGCCGTGGCCGAGAGCCGCTTTCACGTCTACGCCGTGGATAACGTGGACCAGGCCATCGAACTGTTGACCAGCGTGCCTGCCGGTATCCCCAACGCCAAGGGGGAGGTGCCTGCAGGCACCATCAACCATCTCGTGGCCTCGCGCCTCTTGGAGTTGTCGCTGCTGCGCCAGGCCTGGAGCAGCGGGGGGCAGGCCCATGCCGTGAAGCGGCCCCAGGGGCACAGACAGAAGGTCAGGCACCGTCCGCGACGGCCCCCCCGCGAAGCTTGAGCGGGCTCAGCGGCCCCGGCAGGCGGGGCCCGGATCATCGGTGCACGGCCCATCAGGCCGAGCGGACCACCTCATGCACTTGAACTCTTTCCTTCGCGGGGCAGTCCTGCTGCCATTCCTGCTGGCCGGCTGTGAATCACCCCCCAGCCAGCAACAGTCCGGCACGGTGATCGGCGGCGTGCTGGGCGGGGTGCTGGGCGCGCAAGTGGGCCAAGGCAGCGGCCGCACCGCAGCCACGGTGATCGGCACGCTCATTGGCGCCACCATCGGCGGCAACGTGGGCCGCTCGATGGACGAGACCGACCGGCTTAAGACGGCGCAAGCGTTGGAGTCCGTGCGGACCGGGCGCTCGAGTTCGTGGCGCAACCCGGACACCGGCGCGGCCTACACCGTCACCCCCACCCGCACGCGCCAGACCTCCGACGGGCCGTGCCGCGAGTACACGGTGGACGCCACTGTGGGCGGCCGGCCGGAGCGGGTGTACGGCCAGGCCTGCCGGCAGGCCGACGGCAGTTGGCGCACGGTGCCCTGAAGCGCCTGAAGCAGCGTGCCTGCCGGCCCTTTCTTCCACCCAAGACCACACCAGGACACACCATGAACACCCTCCATGACACCGCTCCCTCAAAGGCGCCTGCAGCCCAGCGGCGCCGAACGGCCTTGGCCGTTTCAGCTGCTTCAGTCGCTATAG
>JBIKMY010000225.1:0-4308 GCA_044358945.1 Rubrivivax sp. | reverse complement strand
CATTGCTGCCGGCCTTTCCCGGACTGCACACCCACCGCCGTGCGCTGGAGGCCGGCTGCAAGGTGGCCGGCGCCACGGTGCACTTCGTGACGACAGCGCTCGACCACGGGCCGGTGGTCATTCAGGCGGTGGTTCCGGTGCTGCCGCAGGACGACGAGGACAGCCTGGCGGCCCGGGTGCTGCAGGCCGAGCACCTGATCTACCCCCGCGCCGTGCGTTGGTTTGTGGAGGGGTCTCTGCACCTGCACGCCGGGGTCGTGCAGCAGCTTCAAGGGCAGCCGCAGTGCCTGCTGTCGGGGTTCGACCCCGGTTGATCGCCGGCCTCAGCCTGACTTCGCTGGCGGTGGCGGTCCCGCCCCAGGGCCGTCTGGATCAAGAGGCAGCCAGAGATGGTCTTCGCCGGCATCTGAGGTCCTGTCCCGGGGCGTTGCAGCGCCTGCCTTGTCCGGGGAGGCCGTGGGCGCGAGCGTTCTGGTCGCGCCAGGGGTCTGGGGGCTGGCGATGTCCGCAGCGCGGCCGGCCGGGCCCAGCGTCAGCTTGAGGTCTTGCGCCGTGGACAGCATCCTGGCGCAATGCGCTTCCACCGGCAGGCCGGCCGCGGCTTGCCTTGTGGCCAGCTGGGCTGTCGTCATCAGGTCGTCCACCCACTTGATCATCTGCAGCCCCGCCTGCTCGGCCAGGTCGGCGACATGCAGCCGTCCGGCCTGTCGCCTGAGGGTCAGGTGCAGTCGCACCCTGGCGCGAACCACCTCGGCGCGCAGCGGTGTGTGCAGGACATCTGCTGCCCCCTGGACAAGGGCGCGGGACTCGGTGTCCGCGTCATCCCGCCCGGTGATGAAGAGCACCGGCACTTCGGTGGTTCGAAGGTCCTTCTTCAGTGCTTTGAGCGCTTTCAAGCCTTCCATGTCCGGAAGATTCGCGCCCAGCAGAATCAAGTCCGGTTGGCCTTCCAGCGCATTGCGGATCCCTTGCTCCCCCGAGTGGGCCAGAGACACTTCACCCACATCGGCCAGGGTGTCCTGCAACACGCCCGTGTCGCCTGTCTCGTGCCAGATGATCAGGATGTAGGGTCTGGGGTTCATGAGGCCCGATTCTGCGCCGGGTTCGAGGTGCTGACTACCTGAGCCGGACCGAGCGGGAGGAGTGCCCGCAGATGCACCGGGATAATCGAGGCATGCACCCTGGCGCTCTTCTCGATCTGGCTTCCTCCCTGCTGCAGGCCGTTCTTCGGCTGGACCAGCCCGCTGACCGGGTGGTGTCCGCCTTCTTCAAGGCCCACCGCACGCTGGGGCCGCGCGAGCGGCACACCCTGGCTGAAACCGCCTATGCCGTGCTGAGGCGGCGCCTTCAGTTCCAGCATCTGGCCCAGAGCGGCACCGGGCCGCTGGAGCGCCGCCTGGCACAGCTCGCCTGGCAGGGCGACCCTGAATATCTGCGCCGGGGCATGACCCCCCAGGAAATCACCTGGCTCGGGCAGGTGCAGGGCATCGATCCGGGTACCCTGGCAGACAAGCTGCGGCACAACCTGCCGGACTGGGTGGCCACGCCGCTGGGGGAGGAATTGGGCCCGGACGGCTTCTGGGCCCTGGTCGGCGCCCTGGACGTGGCGGCGCCGCTGGACCTGCGGGTGAACATCCTCAAGGCCCGGCGCGAGGACGCGATGGCAGGCCTGGCCCTGGAGGGCATGGTGGCCGAACCCACCCCGTATTCCCCCTGGGGCCTGCGCATGCAGGGCAAGCCGGCCTTGAACCGACTGCCCGCTTTCCTGCAGGGCGAGGTCGAGGTGCAGGACGAAGGCAGCCAACTGCTGGCCTTGCTCACCGGTGCCGGTCGCGGGGAGATGGTGGTGGACTTTTGTGCCGGTGCCGGCGGCAAGACCTTGGCGCTCGGCGCCATGATGCGCAACACCGGCCGCCTGTACGCCTTCGACACCTCGGACCACCGGCTGGCTGCCCTGAAGCCGCGCCTGGCACGCAGCGGCCTTTCCAATGTGCACCCGGTTCGGATCGCGCACGAGCGTGACGACCGGATTCGGCGCCTGGAGGGCAAGATCGACCGCGTCCTGGTGGATGCGCCTTGCTCTGGTCTGGGCACGCTTCGGCGAAATCCGGATCTGAAATGGCGCCAGTCGCCTGCTTCGGTGAAGGAACTCTGCGACCTGCAGGCCCGCATCCTGGCTTCGGCGGCACGCCTGTTGCGTCCCGGCGGACGCCTGGTCTACGGCACCTGCAGCCTCTTGCGCAGCGAGAACGAGGACATCGCCCAGGCCTTTTCGGACGCGCATGCGGGCCTGTTCGATCCCGTGCCCGTCGCAGACGTGCTGGCCGAGGCCCGCGTCACGGCGGCCCAGAGCCTGGTGTCCGGCCCTTTCTTCAGGACATGGCCGCACCTTCACCAGACTGACGGCTTCTTCACGGCGGTATGGCAAAAACGTTGATCTGGCGTAATGCCAAGCACGACCGGCGGCAGGGTCAAGTGCCGCACACGCGCGCACGGCTCCTACAATGGTCAATACAAGCCGGGCTCCGGCATCGAGGGTGAAGGATGGACGTTTTCTGGTCGATTCACGACGCTGTCGTGAACTTGTTGGCCCACGGGCTTCTCGGGGCGAGTGTGTGGCAGCTGTTGCTGGTCGCGCTGGTGTTTACCCACATCACCATCGCTTCGGTGACGATCTATCTGCACCGGGCGCAGGCGCATCGCTCACTGGATCTGCATCCCATCGCATCGCACTTTTTCCGTTTCTGGCTCTGGCTCACCACGGGCATGGTCACGAAAGAGTGGGTGGCCATTCATCGCAAGCACCACGCGAAGTGCGAGACCGTGGACGACCCGCACAGCCCGGTCACCCGCGGGATCGACACGGTGTTCTGGAAGGGGTCGGAGTTGTACCGGGCCGAGGCCAAGAACCAGGAGACGCTGAGCAAGTACGGGCACAACACGCCTGACGACTGGATCGAGCGTCACCTCTACACCCCGTTTTCCTGGCAGGGCGTGGCCTTGATGATGATCATCAACATCGCCCTCTTCGGTGCGGCCGGCGTCACGATCTGGGCCGTGCAGATGATCTGGATTCCCATCACGGCGGCCGGCATCATCAATGGAATCGGCCACTACTGGGGTTACCGCAACTTCGAGGCCGTGGACGCCTCCACCAATATCTCCCCCTGGGGGATCATCATCGGGGGCGAGGAGTTGCACAACAACCACCACACCTACCCGACCTCGGCCAAGCTTTCCGTCAAGCCGTACGAATTCGACATCGGTTGGTTCTACATCAGGGTCATGGAGACGGTCGGGCTGGCCACCGTGCGCAAGACGCCCCCACAGTTGCGCCTGGGTGCCATCAAGCCGGTGGCTGACAACAAGACGCTGGAGGCTTTGATCGCCAACCGGTATGAGGTCATGGCCCAGTACGCCAAGGCGGTACGTCAGGCCGTGGGTGCGGAACTCGAGCGGCTCCAGGCCCAGGGCGGACCGGGTTCCGCCAGGATGGCCCAGATGCGGCTGGCCCGGCGTTGGCTACACCGTGATGCGGACAAGATTCCGCAGACTGTGAAGCCTGAACTGGAGCAGGCGGTGGGGCAGAGCCCCGCACTCGCCAAGTTCGTGACCATGCGCGAGGAGTTGCGCCAGTTGTGGACACGGACCAACGTCTCCGCCGAGCAGTTGGTGGTGGAGCTTCAGGCCTGGTGCAAGCGCGCTGAAGACAGCGGCATCGCCGCCCTGCAAGACTTTTCCCGCAACTTGCGCGCTGCACAGGCCTGAGCCGGGGTCTGTAACACCGCGCCATGAAAAAACCCGCCAGTGGCGGGTTTTTTTGCTGCCCAGAGCACCGAGCCCGGGTGCGGTGTGAACTCGCGGCGCCATCGGCGCCGTCGGGATCTCACTTGAGCTTCATTTCCTTGTACAGGACATGCTTGCGCGCCTTGGGGTCGAATTTCAAGAATTCGAGCTTTTCAGGCGTGGTTTTCTTGTTCTTGTTGGTCGTGTAGAAATGGCCGGTACCGGCCGTTGACTCCAACTTGATCTTTTCGCGTCCACCTTTGGCCATGTCAGTCTCCGTGCGGGCAGGCCGCCTTAGATTTCACCCTTGGCACGCAGGTCAGCGACGACCTGATCAATGCCCACCTTGTCGATCAGCCGCAGCGCGGCGTTGGAGATGCGCAGGCGCACCCAACGGTTCTCGCTTTCGACCCAGAAACGACGGTACTGCAGGTTCGGAAGGAACCGGCGCTTGGTCTTGTTGTTGGCGTGGGACACATTGTTCCCGACCATCGGGCGCTTGCCCGTGACTTGACAGACGCG
>JBIKMY010000223.1:0-4330 GCA_044358945.1 Rubrivivax sp. | reverse complement strand
CCACCGCCGACAGCACCGCGAAGGCTTTCTGGTGGTAGTCGGCATCGCTCAAGGGCTGGTCCAGGGCAGGCAGGTCCGAGGCAGGCATGGTCGATAGAATTTCAAGATGAAGACACCACAGCGAGCAGCGAGTGTATCGACGCGTTCCAGCCCTGAAGCGGCGCCGCGTCGGGCGACCCTCGCTGCGCTGTTGGCTCTGGGGGCCTGGTCGCTGGGCGGCTGCGGTCAAAAAGGCCCCTTGACGCTGACGCCGAAGCCCCCACGCAAGGCGTCCACCCCGCCCGGCGCCGAAGCCGGTGCGCAGAACCCTTCCGCCCGCCCAGCGCCCGGTGCCGCCTCGGCACCACTGCAGCGCTGACGCCTGGCCGCGTGCGTCACACCTTCCTCGGTTCTCCCCTTCTCCCCCTGTCCGGACCTCTGCCCATGACCCCCACCCTGCCTGGCGCGCCCTGGCTGGCCCGCCAAGGGCAAGACCTTGTGTTGGACGGCTGCTCGCTCGATGAACTCGGCCAGCGCTTCGGCACACCCTTGTATGCCTATTCGCGCAGCGCCATGAAGGCTGCGCTGGCGGGCTACCAGCGCGCCCTGGCCGGCCGGCCACACCTGGTGTGCTACGCCATGAAGGCCAACTCCACCCTGGCCGTGCTGCAGACCTTCGCGCAGGCCGGTTGCGGTTTCGACATCGTGTCCGCCGGCGAGCTCGAGCGTGTCATCGCCGCCGGCGGCGACCCGGCCAAGACCGTGTTCTCCGGTGTGGGCAAGCGCCGTGACGACATGCGGCGCGCGCTGGAAGCCGGCGTGCTGTGCTTCAACGTGGAGAGCGAGGGCGAACTCGAGGTGTTGTCAGAGGTGGCCGTGGCCTGTGGCCGCACCGCGCGTGTGAGCCTGCGCGTGAACCCGGACGTGGACGCCGGCACCCACCCCTACATCTCCACCGGCCTGAAGGGCAACAAGTTCGGCATCGCGCACGAAAACGCCGTGGCGGCCTACCGGCACGCAGCCGCGCTGCCGGGTCTGGAAGTCACCGGCATCGATTTCCACATCGGTTCGCAGATCACGCAGGTCGCCCCCTACCTGGACGCGCTGGACCGCATGCTGGACCTGGTGGAGGCCGTGGAAGCGCAGGGCATCAACCTGCATCACCTGGACCTGGGCGGCGGCCTGGGCATCACCTACACCGACGAGGCGCCTCCCGCAGCCGAGGACCTGGTGGCGCGCCTGATCGAGCGCATCGACGCGCGGGGCCACGGGCACCGCACGCTGATGTTCGAGCCTGGCCGTTCGCTGGTGGGCAACGCCGGGGTGCTGGTCACCGAGGTGCTCTACCTCAAGCCGGGCGAGGTGAAGAACTTCTGCATCGTCGACGCCGCCATGAACGACCTGGTGCGCCCGGCCATGTACGAAGCCTGGATGGCGATTGAGCCCTGCCAGCGCCGCGCCGCGCCCACGTTGCGCTGGGACGTGGTGGGGCCGGTATGCGAATCCGGCGACTGGCTGGGCCGGGACCGGGATCTGGCCGTGCAACCCGGCGACCGCCTGGCCGTGCTGTCGGCCGGCGCATACGGCATGGTCATGGCCAGCAACTACAACAGCCGACCGCGCGCCGCCGAGGTGATGGTGGAAAACGGCGACGCCACGCTGATCCGCGAGCGCGAGGACGTGCGCTCGCTCTTCGCCGGGGAACGGCTCTTGCCGAACACCTGACCGGTTGCTGCAGCGCTGGGCGCGCGCTGCACGACGGCCCGCCATGCAGCGGGCCGGCCTTTCAGATCCGCCCTTCCTCCACCGCGTGGCAGGCGATGCGGATGCCGCCGATGCTCTGCAGCGCCGGCCGTTCGGCCGAGCAACGCGCGTTCGCGTGCGGGCAGCGCGGATGAAAGGCACAACCCGCCGGCGGGTTCAGCGGGTTGGGCACCTCGCCCTGCACCGGCGTGCGGGCGCGGCCGCTCATGTGGATGTCGGGAATGGCATCCAGCAGCATGCGCGTGTAGGGGTGGCGCGGCTGAGCGAAGAGTTCGGCCTTGGGGGCGAGTTCCACCAGGCGGCCCAGGTACATCACCCCCACCTCGTCGCTCACGTGGCGCACCACCGCCAGGTTGTGCGAGATAAAGAGGTAGGTCAGGCCCCGCTGCCGCTGCAGGTCCTTCATGATGTTGAGCACCTGCGCCTGCACCGAGACGTCCAGCGCCGAGGTGGGCTCGTCGCAGACCAGGAACTCCGGCTGCGTGGCCAGGGCGCGCGCAATCGAGATGCGCTGGCGCTGCCCGCCCGAGAACTGGTGCGGGAACTTCTCCATGTCCGCTGCCGCCAGGCCCACCGACAGCAGCAGTTCCGCCACTCGGGCGCGTTGCGCGTCCTCGCCTGCCACCAGACCGTGCTCGCGCAGCGGCTCGGCCACGATGTCCAGCACCTTCCAGCGCGGGTTCAGGCTGGCGTACGGGTCCTGGAAGATCATCTGCATGCGCCGGCGCACGGCGCGCAGCGCCGCCCCGTCACCCAGCGTGGCCGTGTCCTGGCCGTCGAACTCCACGCGCCCGCGCGTGGGGCCGTACAGGCCCACCAGCAGCCGGGCCACCGTGCTCTTGCCGCAGCCCGATTCGCCCACCAGCGCCAGCGTGCGGCCGCGCTCGATCGCAAAGCTCACGCCGTCCACCGCATGCACGAACTGGCGCGGCTTGCGCTCCACCACGCGGTTGAGCCAGGGGGCCGAGACGTCGAAGGTCTTGGCCAGATCGTGGACTTGCACCAACGTGGTCATGCCTGCGCTCCTTGGGCCACCGGCGCCACCGGGGCCAGCGCTCCCGGCCACCAGCAGGCCGTCCGCGTGGCACCAGCGGTCTGCAGCTCCGGGCGCTCCTGCCGGCAGCGGTCCGTGGCCTGGGGGCAGCGCGGGTTGAAGGCGCAACCGCGTGGAATGGCGGTCAAGCGCGGCATCGCACCGTCGATCTGCAGCAGGCGCTCGCGGTCCTCGTCCATGGCCGGGATGGAGCCCATCAGGCCGGCGGTGTAGGGGTGGGCCGGCGCGTGGATCACGTCGTGCACCGGGCCGATCTCGGCGATGCGTCCGGCATACATCACGGCCACCCGGTCGCAGGTCTCGGCGATCACGCCCATGTCGTGCGTCACCAGCATCACGGCCGCGCCCTGCTCCTTGCACAGGCGCTTGAGCAGGGCAATGATCTGAGCCTGGATGGAGACATCCAGCGCCGTGGTGGGCTCATCGGCCACGATCAGCTTGGGCTGCGCCGCCAGGGCCAGGGCGATCACCACGCGCTGGCGCATGCCGCCGGAGAACTGGTGCGGGTACTGGTCGATGCGCTGCTCGGCCGCCGGGATGCCCGTGTCCTGCAGCAGACGCACAGCCCGCTGGCGGGCCTCTTCCGCGCTCACGCTCAGGTGGGTCTGGATGGTCTCGGTGAGTTGCCGGCCGATGGTGTACAGCGGGTTCAGCGAGGTCAGCGGGTCCTGGAAGATCGCGCCGATCTTGCGCCCGCGGATGGCACGCATCTGCTCGTAGGGCAGGTTGTCGATGCGCTGTCCTTCGAGCAGGATCTCGCCGCCGGCGATGCGCCCGGGCGGCTCCAGCAGGCCGATGATGGCCGCCCCGGTGAGCGACTTGCCCGCGCCCGATTCGCCCACCACGCCCAGCACCTCGCCCGGGGCGATGTCAAAGGAGATGTCGTCCAGCGCCAGCAAGGTGCCGCGGCGGGTGGGGAACTCCACCCGGAGGTGGCGCACTTCAAGCAAAGGTGCAGTCATGGCTTCAACGCAGGCGCGGGTTGACGGCGTCGCGCAGCCAGTCGCCCAGCAGGTTCACGCTGAGCGCGATCAGCACCAGCATCAGCCCCGGGAAGATGGTGATCCACCACTCGCCGGAGAACAGGAAGTCGTTACCCACGCGGATCAAGGTGCCCAGCGAGGGCGAGGTGGGCGGCACGCCCACGCCCAGGAAGGACAGGGTGGCCTCGGTCAGAATGGCCTGGCCCACCTGAATGGTGGCCAGCACCATCACCGGGCCCAGCACATTGGGCAGCACATGCTTGAGCATGATGCGCCCGGGCGAGACACCGATGACGCGCGCGGCCTGCACATACTCCTTGTTGCGCTCCACCAGAGTGGAGCCCCGCACGGTGCGCGCATAAGGCACCCAGCCGGTGAGCGAGATGGCGATGATGAGCACGCTGAAGGCCAGCGCCTCGTGCGCGTCGGGGAACAGCGCGCGGCCCACGCCGTCGATCAGCAGCGCCACCAGGATGGACGGGAAGGACAGCATCACGTCGCATACGCGCATGATGAAGGCATCGATCTTGCCGCCCACAAAGCCCGACAG
>JBIKMY010000222.1:0-4331 GCA_044358945.1 Rubrivivax sp. | reverse complement strand
CGTGGCCATGTCGGCCAGCTTGAACTGCACCGCCTGGTGCTGGAAGATGGGCTGCCCGAAGCTCTGACGCTCCTTGGCGTAGGTCAGCGCTGCGTCGAACGCCGCGCGCGCCATGCCCACGGCCTGGCTGGCAATGCCGATGCGCCCGCCCTCCAGGCCTGACAGCGCGATCTTCAGGCCCATCCCCTCCTCGCCCAGCAGGTTCTGCGCCGGCACGCGGCAGTTCTCGAACAGGATCTGCGCCGTGTCACTGGCATGCTGGCCCATCTTGTCTTCCAGCCGCGCCACGGTGTAGCCCGGTGTGGCGGTGGGCACGAGAAAGGCGCTGATGCCCTTCTTGCCTGCAGCCTTGTCCGTGACCGCCATGACGATGGCCACGTCGCCATGCTTGCCGCTGGTGATGAACTGCTTGACGCCGTTGAGCACGTAGTGGTCGCCGTCTCGGACGGCCGTGGTGCGCAGGCCGCCGGCCTCGGAGCCCACGTGCGGCTCGGTCAGGCAGAAAGCGCCGAGCATGTCGCCGCGGGCCAAGGGCTTGAGGAACCGTTCCTTCTGGTCCGCATTGCCAAAGGCCATCAGGATGGAACACACGGGGCAGTTGTTGACGCTGACGATGGTGCTCGTTGCGCCGTCGGCGGCAGCCACCTCCTCCAGGATCACGGCCAGCGCCAGGTAGTCCAGCCCTGCGCCGGCCCACTCGGTGGGCACGGCCACGCCGTAGCAGCCCAGGTCCGCCAGGCCGCGCAAGGCCGCCTTCGGAAACTGGTGGCTCTTGTCCCAGGCCGCGGCATGCGGCGCAATCTCGGCCTGCGCAAAAGCTCGCACAGCCTCCTGCACGGCCAGGTGGTCATCACTCAGCAGCATGGGGGGTCATCTCCTTATCGTCTTCCCCGATGGGGCTCACCGCTCACCACGCCAGGGCTTGGCCGTCGTAGTTGAAGAAGCTGCCGTTATCGGCCTCGCGCAGGCCGGCGAGGGTGCGGCGGATGCCCGCCACGCTATCGGTCACGTCGATGTCGGCGTTGGTGCCGCCCATGTCGGTGCGCACCCAGCCCGGGTGGAAGGCCACGCACACGGCCTGGCCGGCCAGGGCCAGGGAGGCATCCTTCAGCACCGAGTTGACCGCCGCCTTGGAAGCGCGGTACAGCCAGCTGTTGGGCGCCGCGCGCAGGCCGATGGAGCCCATGCGTGAGGACAGCACCGCCACACGCGCCCCAGGCGCCAGGGCCTCGGCCATCTGCGCCAGCATGCGCATGGGGCCCAGCACGTTGGTGTGCATCACGTGGTCGAACTCGGCCTCGTCAGGCGGCTGCAGCCCGGTGGTGCGCGTACCGCTGACCCCGGCGTTGATGATGGCCACATCGAAACGGGCTCCGTCCACCTGCCACGCCAGGCCGGAGGCGCTGGCGGCATCGGTCACGTCCAGGCGCAAGGCCGTGGCCCCCAGGGCACGCAGGCGCTCCAGCCCTGCGTCGTCGCGCGCCGTGGCGGTGACGGCCGCACCGTCGGCGCGGTACTGCCGCGCCAGTTCCAGGCCAATACCCCGCGAGGCGCCAATGATCAGCACGTGTGTCATGTGGGAACTTCTCCAGATTTCAGAAGGCGCACCGCCAGCGCCAGGAACAGCAGGCCGCCCGCGGCCTGCACGGCACGCTGCAGCACGGGCCGCGTGCGCAAGCGCCCCAGTTGAGCACAAACCACCACCAGACCGAGCAGGAACACCGTGCCCTGCAACACGAACCACGCACCCAGCAGCAGGAAGGACGCCGTCTTGGAGGGCGAGGCCGCCGGCACGAACTGCGGCAGGAAGGCCAGGAAGAAGAGCGCCACCTTGGGGTTGAGCACGTTGGTGAGCAGGCCGGTGCGGAACTCGGCCCATCCCGCGCGTGCAGCCACGACGGTGGACCCCGTGGGGCTGCTACCCGCACTGCGCCAGGCCTGCTGCAGCAGCCCCAGACCCAGCCAGGCCAGGTAGGCCGCGCCCGCCCACTGGATGACCAGAAACGCACTGGGGTGCAAGGCCAGCAGCGCGGCCAACCCGAAGGCCGCCGCCAGGGCGTGCAACACGCAGCCCGCACTGATGCCCAGGGCCGCAGCCACGCCGGCGCGCGCGCCACCTTGCAGCGTGCGGCTGACGGTAAGCAGAAAGTCCACCCCAGGGGTGGCGTTGAGCACGAACACCGCGCCGGCAAACACCATCGCCTGCGCGGGGCCGGGCAGCAGCTCGGTCACAACATCTCCACCGCTAGGGCCGTGGCCTCGCCGCCGCCGATGCACAGCGCCGCCAGGCCGCGCTTCAGGCCGCGCTTCTTGAGCGCCCCCAGCAGGGTGACCACGATGCGCGCGCCGCTCGCCCCGATGGGGTGGCCCAGGGCGCAGGCTCCGCCATGCACGTTGACGATGTCGTGCGGCAGTTTGAACTCCGCCATCGCGGCCATGGTCACCGCGGCAAAGGCTTCGTTCACCTCCCACAGATTCACATCCTCTGCCTGCCAGCCCGCCTTCGCCAGCGCCTTGGCAATGGCGCCGGCCGGGGCGGTGGAGAACCACTGCGGCTCCTGCGCATGCACCGCATGGCTGACGATGCGCGCCACCGGCTGCAGGCCCAGCTGACGCGCCGTGCTCTCGCGCACCAGCACCAGCGCAGCGGCACCGTCGCTGATGCTGGAGGCGTTGGCAGCGGTGATCGTGCCGTCCTTCTTGAAGGCCGGCTTGAGCGAGGGGATCTTGTCCAGCTTGGCCTTGAACGGTTGCTCGTCGCGGGTGATGACGGTGTCGCCCGCCTTGCCCGGCAGGGTGACGGGCGCGATCTCCCAGTCGAAGCTGCCGTCCTCGTTGGCGGCCTTGGCACGGGTGGTGGAGGCGATGGCGTAGGCGTCCTGCGCCTCTCGCGTGAAGGCGTACTTGGCCACGCACTGCTCGGCAAAGGCGCCCATCGCCTTGCCACGCTCGTAGGCGTCTTCCAGGCCGTCCATGGCCATGTGGTCGAACATCGTGGCAGCGCCGTACTTCACGCCCTTGCGCGCGAACATCAGGTGCGGCGCGTTGGTCATGCTCTCCATGCCGCCGGCCACCACGGCCTCCACGCTGCCCGCGGCCAGCATGTCGTGGCCGAACATCATGGCGCGCATGCCCGAGCCGCACATCTTGGACAGCGTCACCGCGCCCGTGGCGTCGGGCAGACCGGCGTGGCGCATGGCCTGGCGCGCGGGCGCCTGGCCCTGACCGGCCATGAGGCAGTTGCCCATCAGCACCTCGCCGATGCGCGCCGGGTCCACGCCCGAGCGCTCCACGGCGGTGCGGATGGCCGCGCCGCCCAGTTCCCAGGCGGCGAGGTTGGCAAAGTCGCCCAGCAGCCCGCCAATGGGCGTGCGAGCAGCGGAGACGATGACGATGGGGTCAGGCATGCAGGGCTCCTTGTCAACAGGCTCGTCAGCAGGTTCGTCAGCAGACTCAATGGTGGGTATCCGCAAGCGCGGTGATCTGCTCAGCGGGACAGCGCCATGCCTGGCGCCTGGCGTTCCTCATCGGCAACGCGCCGGATGTAGGCCTGGAACGCCGGATCCTCGCCACGCAGCAGCAACGACAAGGCATTCTGGAAGTCCTCGCGTCGGCACCACTCGCGCATGAAGTCGTCCCAGGAGTTCCAGCGCCGGCGCTCCGTGGGATTCATGTCGTCCTTGTAGGCCACCAGAAAGGCCCGCTCGAAGAGCGCAATCAACATGTCGAAGATGACCAGCATGCGCTCGTTTTGCTCGGGCGTGGGGTTGGGCAGTGCCGAGGAGGTGCGCAACTGCAGGTCTGCGTTGTTCAGCACCACCTGAAGGAAGGCGTTGTAGGCGTCCGACAGATGCTGAAAGGCCTCTTCTTCCTCGTTCTCGCGCTCCTTGCGTTGCTCCGTCACGAACACCCAGACCGCAAAGGGCAAGGCCACGACGGTGACCGCGTAGCTTCCAAGCTCCAGGATGTCTCGCAAGGTCTCCAAGATGGCCCCGCTGCTCGATAGTCAGTTGGCGCCTGCCGCATGACGGGTCTGCGGCTCGGAGTGGTGGGCGAAGCGCTTGACGGGCTCATACGGGAACACGTCGTGCACGTGCCCGTTGATGATGCGCTCCTTGTGCCCTTGCCAGAAGGCGGCGTCCAGCAGATCGCCGTGGTGCTTCATGAACACATCGCGCACCGCGGCGTTGCCCAGCAGGAAAGGGCCGAAGGTCTCGGGGAACACGTCCTTGGGGCCGACGGCGTACCAGATCTCGCCCGACATCTCGTCTTCCTCGTTGCGCGCGACCGGCACGCGGCGGAAGTTGCAGTCGGTGATGTACTCGATCTCG
>JBIKMY010000012.1:0-15987 GCA_044358945.1 Rubrivivax sp. | reverse complement strand
GGCCGAAATCCACCGGCTCGGGCGAGGTCTGCAGCGCGCTGGCGGGCAGCCCGTCCTTCCAGGGCAGGTCCACCGGGTAGTCCTTCAGCAGGCAGTCGTCGGGCAGGGTGGCGATGGGCGTGAAGTCGCGGTGGGCGATGTACTCCGGGCGCTTGTAGCGGCGGATGTGGTTGGACACCGCGCACAGGCTGAGGTAGACGCTCACGCGGTTCCAGGGCGAGAGGTTGCTGGTGGAGGCGTGCACCAGGCAGCTGTGGAACAGGATCATCGAGCCCGCCGGCCCGGTGGGGCTGACGATGCCGCCTTGCTTGCCGCCGGCCCGCTCCACGAGGGTGGTGATGAGCTCGTTGTTCACCGTCCACAGCGGGTAGCTGGTGGTGGTGAGGTCGTGCTTGGCGTCCACCACGCCGCGCTTGTGCGAGCCGGGAATGAACATCAGCGGCCCGTTGAAGGCGTTCACGTCGTCCAGGAAGATGGCCACGTTCATGGCGCGCTCGGCGGGCATCATGTCATCGTTCAGCCAGGTGCCGTAGTCCTGGTGCCACTGCCAGACGTCGCCCTCGAAGGCCATCTTGCCGTTGATCTTGAACTGGTGCATGTACAGCTTCTCGCCAAACAGGTCTTCCACCGGCCCAATCATGCGCGGGTGCCGCGCCAGCCGGGCAAACGGTGCGCTGTACAGGTGGGCGGCGAAGTTGGTGCGTACCGCGTCCGAGCCGCGCTCGCGCACGTTGTAGGCCTCGCGCCGGCTGTAGAGCTCGGGCACGGCGGCGTTGAGGGTGGCCGTCTCCTGCGGCGTGAACAGGCTGGGGAAGAACAGGTAGCCGTCGCGGTCGAACTGCTCCAGCTGTTCGGGGGTGAGTCTCATGAGGTTTCTCCTGGGGTGGCGGCGATCTGCCGCAAGGCTTGTTCGAACACCTCGGGCGGCTGGCCGCCCTGGATCAGGTGGCGGTCGTTCACCACCACCGAAGGCACCGAGCGGATGCCGGCTTGCTGCCAGAAAGCTTCAGCCTGCCGCACCTCGGCGCTGAATTCGTCGCTGTCCAGCACCTGGCGGGCGCGCGCGGCATCCAGCCCGGCGCCAGTGGCGGCCTCCAGCAGCACCTCGGCGTCGCTCGGGTTGCGGCCCTGGCCGTGATAAGCCTGCAGCAGCGCATGCTTCAGGGCGCGCTGCGCGCCGGGTGGCCCTTCCACCCCCGCCCAGTGCAGCAGGCGATGACCGTCAAACGTGTTCCACACCCGCGCGCGCGGGCCGAAGCTGAAGCCCACCGCCGCCCCACGCTCGCGGATGCCCGCCTGGTTGCGCGCGATCTGCTCGGCCGAGATGCCGTACTTGGCCGAGAGATACGCCACCGCGTCCTCCCCTTGCGGCCCCATCTGCGGGTTCAGCTCAAAGGGCTGGAAGTGCAGGTCCACGGGGATGTCTGCGCCCACGCGCTGCAGCGCGATCTCCAGCGCATTCAGCCCCACGGCGCACCAGGGGCAGGCAATGTCGGACACGAAGTCGATCTTCATGCCGGGCAGTCTAGCGGCTGGGCCCGGAACCCTGCCCGGGCCATGGAGTGGCCCCCTGGCGGGGCAGGAAGTCCTGCCAGGTCAATGGCAGGGCCGGTGGTGTGCACTGGAAGGGCAGCGCTGAGGTCGCCACGCCTTCGGCGCGCGCCTTGTCGCACTCGGCCAGGAACTCGGCCGACACCGGGTTGCGGAACTCCCGCAGGCGCTGCGCCAGGTGGCGCGCGCGCTCCAGGTCCCCGGCCTGCGCGTAGGCCTGGGCCCAAGCCATCATCAGCCGCGTGTCCAGCAGGTGATGGGTGGCGATGTTGAAGGAGGCCAGTTCCTGCGCCGGCGTGTCGCTCACGGTCGCGGCCGCGTAGTGCGCGTGGTGGGCGAAGAACAGGCTGTGCTTGCCGGCTTCGATGCGCTGCTCCAGCGGCGCCGCGCCGCGCCGCGCGGCAAAGATCTCGGCCACGCGCAGGTAATCGAACAAGGCCAGCAGCGCCCCGGCCACGCACAGCACGCCCGCCCCCGCCCGCAGCCAGGGCGCCTGCAGGCCCTTGGCGGCGGCGGTGGCCTCAAGCGCAGGCGGGCCCGACGCCTGGGGTGCGCCCGCGCCCCCCGGCAAGCCCAGTGCCAGCCCCCAGGCAAAGGCCGTGGGCAGCAGGAAGTAGGCGTACCACAGCGGGTACTCCAGCAGGCTGTGCAGGCCGATCAGCAGCACCATCATCAGCGCGCAGCGGCCGGCGGCCGAGGCCTCGCTCGGGGCCGCCCACGCCCGCCGCCCCGCCTGCACCAGCGCCCACAGCAGCAGGCCGCAGATCAGCAGGGCCAGCGGCAGGCCCAGCTCCACCGCCAGTTGCAGCGGCAGGTTGTGCGTGTGGTCGAAGAAGGCCGTGTGGCGCTGCGGAAACGGCGTCAGCGACCAGGCGAAATTGAAGTTACCCCAGCCCACGCCGGCCCAGGGGTGCGCGACGATGAGCTGCAGCGCATCGGCCCAGATGCGCAGGCGCGAGCCCGAGACATCGCCCTCGGCCAGTCGCTGCTGGCCGCCGAAGGTGTGGGCCGACAGCTGCGCCCACCACGCCATGCCCCCCCACGCCACGGCATACATCAGCGGGGTGGCCAGCAACAACCACCGGGCCGGGCGCGACAGGCGCCGGTCCGCCAGGCCCCACAGCGCCAGCAGCACCACGCCCACCAGCCCCGTGCGTGAGGCCGTCAGCACCACCGCCCAGATGAACAGCGCCATGCACAACGTCGCCGCCGCCCACAGCCCCCGGGGTGAGCGCATGGCACCCTGCGCCCGGCCAGCCGTTGCCGCGGCGCCGGACGCGTCGCCCGCAGGGGCCGGGTGCAACTCCCGCCACGCCACCAGGGCGATGGCCGCCCACAGCATCAGGCTGCTGAGGTGGTTGGGCTGGCGCAGGTTGCCCACCGCGCGGCCCGCCACCGACGACGAGGCGATCCAGTCGCCATCGGCCACCTGCGGTGCAAACACCTGCACCAGCGCCACGACGGCATGCAGCACGCCCACCACCACCCAGGCACCGAAGAACGCCCGCGCCACGGGCACGGCCAGCGGCCCGGCCGCGGCCGCCTGCCCGGCGCGCAGCAGCACCGCCGCCGCCGCGCACAAACCCACGGCACCGGCCACGAGGGACAAATCCTGCGCCCCTGCCCCCCCAGGCAGCACGGCGCCCAGCGCCACCAGCGCCAGCGCCGCCAGCACCGGGCCCACACCCGCCCACCGCACCTGCCGCAGCGCCAGCCACCCGCCACGCGCCAGGGCCAGCGCCCACACCAGCGCGCCCCACCCCGCCAGGGCCAGCGCCTGGTTGAAGAAGGTGGTGGACGGCGAGACGTTGTAGGCCAGCAGGGTGCTCAGGGCGGCGGCAGTCAACGCCAGGGCACGCAGGCTGAGGGGTGCTGGCAGGGGCGGGAGAATCATCAGAGGGGCGAAAGTGGCGAAAGGGTCACCCGAAATGGTGGACCAATTCCTTCCGGGCCAAAGTCCTTTTCGGTCAACTGCCGGGAAAACCCCAAAGTCACCGCCTGCGTTTCCTTGGCATGGTTCATGGGTACGTGAGAGTCGTCTCCTGGGACGGTCCCCCTATTGCTGAGGAGTGTGAAATGAAACTGAAGCGCAGATTGCAAGAAGGCTTCACTCTGATAGAGGTAATGGTCGTTGTGGCAATCATCGGCATCTTGGCGGCGGTGGGACTTCCTGCTTATCAAGACTACATCGCCAAGGCCCAGGTGGCTCGAGCCGTAAGTGAACTGGGCGCGCTAAGGACGAAAGTTGACGTCTGTCTTGCCGAGGGGCGTAACACATTGAGCGCAACGTTGGGGCCAACCGTGTGCTCTTTCAGTGATGTTAGGGCGTCATCGATTCTGGCCACCGTCACCACAGGCGTGGTTGTATCGGACATGCCCAGCACATCCGTGACTGGAGAGGGGTATCCACAGATTTCAGCGTTTGGTTCAGATGGCGCTGTCACCCTGAGGGGCACCTTTGGAAACGGCGCAAGTACCGCCTTGACCGCCGGTACTGCTGCGACCGTGACGTGGACGCGCACTGGGTCGTCTGCAACGGCTTCCGGCGGTGTCTGGTCCTGCACGACTACCGTGCTCGAAAAGTATCGGCCCAAGGGTTGCACCTTGTGACCTTTGTGGCCCCTTATGGCCCGCGCCATGCGACGCCGCCAGCGGAGCCAGAATGTCTCCTGAGCATCAGGTCGGCGGCGTCACGCCAAAGCGCTCTCTCATGTGTTTTCCTGATTGGGCATTGCAGTGTGATCATGCGAACCTGCTAATCTGATCCGTCGTCACTGGCTGTGCGACGTTAGCCCGGCAAGTGGTCCGGCAGACCGCATGCCCAGGCCGGTGCGGCGGGCTTTGCGGCCCTGCGTTGGGGCCTGTGCCTCGTCCAGGGCCTGCGTAGCCGGCCCCGGCAGGACGGCCCCCGCTTCCGCACCCCGTCGCATGGCCACCCCAACCGCCAGGATATCGATTACGAGCAGGTGCAGGATACGGCTGACCATGGGAACCTGGGTGCTGACGTCCTCTATGTGATCCACGATCAGCGCCACGTCGGCCTTCCGCGCCAGAGGCGAGTGGCTGGCCGTGATGGCCACCACGCACGCGCCGCGACCATGCGCGGTGTCGGCTACCTCCAGCAGTTCATCGATGCGCCCGCTGCTACTGATGATGACGGCAACGTCGCCAGGCTGCAGAACGTTTGCTGCCAGCAATTGCAGCCTCGGATCGGTGAACGAAGCGCTGGACAGGCCAAATCGCAAAAACTTGAACTGGGCGTCGTCGGCCACTACGCGGTAGTGGCCCACCGCGTAGAAGTCCACTCGACGAGCTGCTGTCAGCAATTCGATGGCGCGGTCCATGGTGTCGCGGTTGAGCTGGTCCCGCACCTGCAGGATGGCCGACGCCGTGTTGCCCAGGACTTTGACGCCCAGCTCCAGCATGGAGTCTTCGCCTGTGACCTGCGTATGGGTGACGGGCACGGTGCCGGTCAGGCCCGAGGCCAGGCGCAGCTTGAAGTCTGACAGTCCCTCGCAACCTAGCGATCGGCAGAAGCGTATGACCGTAGGCTGGCTCACGCCCGCGGCGCGGGCAATGTCGGCGATGGGGTCGTTCAAGGCTGAACGAGGGTGTGCCAGCACATGGTCAGCCACACGCTTCTCGGCCGGTGAGAGCTTGGGCATGGCTCGCTGGATCTGCCCAAGGATGGCCGGGCCCTGCCCGGCCTGCATGTCACGCAGTTGCGCCTCCAGTACCGCCGAAGCACCGTCCAGCGTGGCGTGCTCGGCGGTGATCACGTAGGTGGGGATGGCCTTAAGGTAGCCAGTGAACCGACCTTTGTCCTCGAATCGGGCGCGAAAGGGACTCCTGTCGAACCAGGCGCCCAACCGTGGCACGATGCCCCCACCGATGAACACCCCACCCAGAGCCCCCTGAGTGACGGCGAGATTGGCTGCGGCCGTGCCCAGCATGGCGCAAAAGACCTCCAGGGACTCCAGACATACTGAGTCGGTGCCGTGGAGTGCGCGGCGCGTGATCTCGGGGGCCGGCAAGACCTCCACTGGGCGGCCGGCGCGGTGCAGCAAGGCGCGGTAAGTCAATTCCAGGCCCGGGCCAGATACCAGCCTCTCGAAAGAGACATGGTCGTGCTGCGTCATCGCATAGCGCAGGATATCCATCTCCTGCTCGTCGCGCGGGGAGAAACTGGCGTGGCCGCCTTCGGTGCCCAGCGCTACCCAGCCGTCGCCGGCCGGGATCAGCCCTGACACTCCCAGGCCGCTGCCCGCGCCGATAAGTCCCACCACGCTGCGCGCCACTGGCGATCCACCGCCCACCTGTCGTCGCTGGGAAGGGAGCAGTCGCGGCAGGGCCAGGGCCAAGGCGGTGAAGTCATTCACCACCACCAGCGTCCGCAGCCCCAGGCGTTCTCGCATTTGCTCGATGGAGAACTTCCAGTGGTAATTGGTCATCCGGACCTCGTCACCTTCAACGGGGTTGGCAATGGCCACTGACGCATGACTGATCTGTGTGGGGGGCAGGGTGGCCAGGTAAGCGGTGACGGCTGCGTGGAAGTCGGCGTGGTCGGCACAGCGCAGGGAGGCCGTGTGCTCGAATTGCCCAGGAGCCCTCTCCAAGGTGAAGCGGGCATAGGTGCCGCCGATGTCGGCAATCAGGCGGGGGCTGTCATGAAGGCTCATCACATGCGGCCCGACGGGGGGCATTCGGTATGTTTGCAGGATGGTAACTTGACTACAGGACTGGCCTTGCACATCGCCTCATTTCCTTGTCTGGTCTTGAATTTCAGCAATCGACCGAGGCAAGACTTGGTAAATCCTCTTGTCGGTACTGTGTAGTTTTGCTACCTTCTTGATCCAATGAACCGACCTCGCGACAGCCTCCTCGACGGCGCTGCCCACCAGACGCAGACGATGGCTTTGCCCTGGCTGGTGGCTGACGTGGGCGGCACCAATGCCCGCTTTGGTTGGGTCGGTGAGGCTTGTGGCACTGTGCGGCACGTCAAGACCCTGCCCGTGGCCGAGCACGCAGGGCCGTCTGAGGCGGTGGTGGCTTACCTTCAGGCCTTGCGCGCCGAGAGCGGTCAACCCCTGCCCCGCCCCCGCCGCGCGGCCTGGGCCCTGGCCACTGCGCTGGACGGCGACTGGGTCGAACTCACCAACGGCCACTGGCGTTTCTCCCGCTCGGGCCTGCAACAGGCTCTGGGCCTGGAGCAACTTTGCCTGCTGAACGACTTCGAGGCCCTGGCCTTGTCGCTGCCGCGGCTGCAGCCGCACCAGTTGCGCGCGCACGGTGCCCTGCCAAGGGCCGAAGGGGTTTTGGCCGTGATCGGCCCGGGCACCGGGCTGGGCGTAGGCGGTGTGGTGCAGACCGGCCAGACCTGGACGGCGCTGCCCGGGGAGGGCGGACACGCCACCCTGGCAGCCACGGACGATGACGAGGCGCAGGTGCTGGCCGAGGTACGGCGCCATTTCGAGCATGTCTCGGCCGAGCGGCTGCTTTCAGGCATCGGCCTGCCGGTGCTGTACCAGGCGGTATGCGCGTTGGCCGGACAGTCCGCGCGGGAACTCACTGCGCCGCAGATCGTGGAAGCCGGCACCCAAGCCGGCGACACTCTGTGCCATCGCACGCTGCGCCTGTTCTGTTCCTTGCTGGGCAGCTTTGCGGGCAATGTGGCACTCACCCTGGGCGCGCGGGGCGGTGTCTACATCGGGGGCGGCATCGTGCCGCGGCTGGGCGAGTTCTTCTTTCAGTCGCGCTTTCGGGAGAAGTTCGAGGCCAAGGGGCGTTTTCGGGCCTACCTGGCAGACATTCCCACTGCCCTCATCACCGATACCCTTGCAGCTCTTACGGGTGCTGCTGCAACGCTGGAGCAACCCCAGAGCTGAGCGGCTGGGGGCAGGCCCGTGCGCCAGTGCAGGCGGCCCGTCGCTACCTGAGGCAGGGGCTAGGCCGCGGACTGGCGACCCGCTGTGCGCCTGGCGCCTGCTGCGCGAGGGCACCTCGGTGTGGTGGGAGGTGCCGTCGCGCAACAAGCGTTCGGTGGCGCTGGACCTGCGCACGAGCGAAGGTCAGGCGGGCGTGCGCGCCCTGGCCGCGCAGGCCGACGTGCTGATCGAGAACTTCAAGCCCGGCACCCTGGAAGCCTGGGGCCTGGGATGGGACGTGCTGCACGCGCTGAACCCGGGGCTGATCATGCTGCGCATCTCGGGCTACGGCCAGACCGGCCTCTACTCCGGCAAGCCGGGCTTCGGTGTGCTGGGCGAGGCCAGGGGCGGTCAGCGCCACCTCACGGCCGAGCCCGGGCGGGTGCCGGTGCGCGTGGGGGTGTCTATCGGCGACACCCTGGCCGGACTTTACGGCGTGATCGGCGCGCTCACCGCGCTGCGCCACCGAGAAGTCCACGGCGGGCAGGGTCAGATGATCGACGTGGCGCTGTACGAGAGCGTGTTCAACGTGATGGAGAGCCTGCTGCTGGAGTACGACGCCTTTGGCGCGGTGCGCGGCGCAGCGGGCAGTGCGCTGCCCGGCATCGTGCCCAGGCTGGCCGAGACGCCGGGCCGCCTGCGCACCCCTGCACCGCTTCTCGGGCAGCACAACGACGAGGTGCTGGGCAAGATGGGTTGGCCGGCTCGCGCCGACTAGGCTTCGCTCAAGACACGGACCAGCTCCGGCACCCACGCCCTGGCGGACGCGTGCGCGGCGCCGACGTTCAGCGTGGCCAGCACCGCCGATGCGACGGCCTCGTAGGCACCAGCGTCCTGCGCCATGGTCTGGTAGTAGCCCAGATCCTTTTGCGCGTTGGCGAGCGAGAAGCGCAAACCGGAAGGGTCCTGCGCCAAGAGGAAGGGCTTGAGTCGCTCCAGCGCGATGCCGCCGCCGCCGCCCTTGGCCAGCACCTCCACAAAGGCCTCGGGCGCCACACCGCTGCGCTGCGCGCAGGCCCCGGCCTCGGCCAGCAGCGTGACCATGCCCAGCGAGACGAAGTTGTGCAGCAGCTTCATGCTGTGGCCCGCACTCACCGGGCCCACGTGCGTGATGTTCTCTGCAAAGCAAGCCAGCACCGAGCGGCACTGCTCCAGCAAGGCTGCGTCGCCGCCCACCAGCAGGTTCAGCCGGCCCTCGGCCGCCTCCTTGGGCGTGCGGGTCATGGGGGCGTCCAGGAAGCGCCCGCCAGCCGCCGCCACCGCTTGCGCCATGCGCTGGGTGGACGCCGGCAGGGCCGTGGAGCAGTCGATGACCACCGTTCCCGGACGCAGGCCCTGGAGCACGCCCCCGGACCCCGTCAGCACCGCCTCGACCGCAGGCGAGCCCGTCAGCACCAGGATCAGCACCTCGGATCGCGCCGCCAGGGCCACCAGGTCGGACATCACCTGCACGCCACCTGCACGCAGCGCCTGCAGCGGCTGATTGCCCGGGTGGTCCAAGACGGCCAGTTCGTGGCCGTGCTTGAGCAGGTTGGTGGCGATGCCGTGGCCCATCAGGCCGATGCCGACCATGCCGATCTTCTTCATGTGAGGCTCCAGGTGTGACAGGCGATGATGCCACCGGGGGCGGCGCCCTGGCACGGGAACTGCGTACAGTTGAACCGACCCGCGCGAGTCCGGCCCCGTCAGCAGGGCCTGACCGCCCATCACGACCTGAGGCCCGACATGTCCACACCGACGCCTGACCAGGCCTACCCCAGCGACGCCAAGCCCGGCATGCACCGCATCGTCGTGGTCGGCGGCGGCGCGGGCGGTCTCGAACTGGTCACCCGCCTGGGCGACCGACTGGGCAAGCGTGGTCGCGCGCACGTCACCCTGGTGGAGAAGACGCGCACCCATTTCTGGAAGCCGCACCTGCACGAGATCGCGGCGGGCAGCATCGACGTCCACGACCACGCCACAAACTACCTGGCCCAGTCGCACTGGCACGGCTTCCGCTACCGCACGGGGGCCATGGTTGGCTTGGACCGGGAGCGTCGCCTGGTCCACGTCGGCCCGGTGCTGGATGAGGACGGGCAGCTCGTCACCCCGGGCTACAGCCGGGCCTACGACACCCTGGTCATCGCTGTTGGCAGCCAGACCAACGACTTCGGCACCCCGGGCGTGGCCGAGCATGCCATCTCGCTGGAGACGCCCGAGCAGGCGCAGCGCTTCCACCGTCGCCTGGTGAATGCCTGCCTGCGGGCCCACATGCAGTCCGAGCCCTTGCGGCCGCCGCAGTTGCAGGTGGCCATCATCGGCGCCGGGGCCACGGGGGTGGAGCTGGCGGCGGAGCTGCACAAGGCCACCCGCACGCTGGTGAGCTACGGGCTGGAGCGCATCGACCCCGAACGCGACATCCGCATCCACCTCATCGAGGCGGGGCCGCGCATCCTGCCGGCCTTGCCCGAACGCGTCTCGGGCGCTGCGCACCGCCTGCTGCAGGGTCTGGGCGTGCAGGTGCACACCCATGCCAAGGTCAGTGCGGTGCACGCCGATGGCGTGCAGATTGAAGGCGGCGCATTCATCCCTGCCGAGCTGGTGGTCTGGGCCGCCGGCGTGAAGGCGCCGCCCTTCCTGCGCGACCTGGCCGGCCTGGAGACCAACCGGCTGAACCAGCTGGTGGTCGGGCCCACCCTGCAGACCACGCGGGACGCGTCCATCTTCGCCATCGGCGACTGCGCTGCCGTGGCCTGGGATGGCCCCGGGGCCCGTGCCGGGCAGGTCCCCCCGCGGGCCCAGGCCGCGCACCAGCAGGCCTCGCACCTGGTGCGGCAACTCCAGCGCCGGTTGCGGGGCGCCTCTCTCGAGCCCTGGCGCTACCGCGACTTCGGCTCGCTCGTCTCGCTTGGCCACTACTCCACAGTGGGCAACCTCATGGGCTCACTCGTGGGCGGCAACCTCTGGGTCGAGGGCCTGTTCGCCCGAGGCATGTACTTGTCGCTGTACAAGATGCACGAGCTCGCGCTGCACGGCTGGTGGAAGACCGCACTGGGCTCGGCGGCCCGGCTGATCACCCGCCGCACCGAGCCGCGGGTGAAGTTGCACTGAGCGCCTGGGGCGCCCTTGCGGCGTAGCGCTTAGCTGCCGCGGCTGGAGCGTCAGCCCAGCAGTGCCTGCGCCGCTGCACGGTAGCGCTCGGCCGTGGCCAGGACCACTTCTGGCGGCAAGGCGGGCGCAGGAGCGGTCTTGTTCCAGGGCCGGCCGCCCACCTGTGCCTGCTCCAGCCAATCGCGCAGGTACTGCTTGTCGAAGCTCGGCGGGTTCTCGCCTTCGCGCCAGGAGGCCTGGGGCCAGAAGCGGGAGGAGTCGGGCGTGAGCACCTCGTCCATCAGGGTGAGAGTGCCGTGCTCGTCCAGGCCGAACTCGAACTTGGTGTCGGCGATGACGATGCCGCGGGTCAGGGCGTAGGCGGCGGCTTCCGAGTACAGGCGGATGGAGACCTCGCGCACCTGGGCGGCGAGTTTGGGGCCCACGATCGCCGCGGCTTGCTCGAAGGAGATGTTCTCGTCGTGCGCCCCGGCCTCGGCCTTGGTGGCGGGGGTGAAGATGGGCTCGGGCAACTGGCTGGCGTTGTGCAGGCCCGGAGGCAGGGCCACGCCGCACACGGCGCCACTGGCCTGGTACTCCTTCCAGCCCGAGCCGGCCAGGTAGCCGCGCACCACCGCCTCGATGGGCAGCGGTTTCAGGCGCTTGACGAGCATGGAGCGCCCGCGCACCTGCTCCACCTCGTCAGGCGCGACCACGCTCTCCGGGGCCTGCCCCGTCAGGTGGTGGGGCACGATGTGCGCCAGCCGGTCGAACCAGAACAGGGCCACCCGCGTCAGTAGCTCACCCTTGCCCGGGATGGGCTCGCCCATGATGACGTCGTAGGCCGAGATGCGGTCACTGGCCACCATGAGCAGCCTGTCGGCGCCCACCGCGTAGTTGTCACGCACCTTGCCGCGGGCGATCAACGGCAGGCTGTGAAGACGGGATTCGTGCAGCGCGGGGGTGGGCATGGGGTGGGGCAGCAGGGGGCAGACCAGCAGATTGTCCCCGCTGCCGCCCCCACCGGAGCCAGCCCAGCGCCCTCAACGCAAGTGATGCACCTGCTCCTGCCCGTACACCGGCGTGGGAATGCCCTCGTAGCGGGCCTTCAACTGCAGGCCCATGAACTGCGAGTAGTGGCGGTTCTGGTGCAGGTTGCCGCCCTGCACCCACAGGTGCGGCACGTGGGTGGGCTTCCACATGTTGCGCAGCTCACCTTCCCAGGGGCCGGGGTCCTTGGGGGTGTCGGAGCCCAGGCCCCAGACCTTGCCCAGGCGGTCGGCCACCTCGGGCGAGATCAGGTCGGCCAGCCACTGGTTCATCGAGCCATAGCCGGTGGCGTAGACGATGAGGTCGGCCTCCAGCTCGGTGCCGTCGGTGAGCACGACGGATTTCGGCTTGATCTGCGCGATGTTGACGCCGCTCTTGAGCTTGACGCTGCCGTTGGCCACGAGTTCGGACGCGCCCACGTCGATGTAGTAGCCCGAGCCGCGGCGCAGGTACTTCATGAACAGGCCCGAGCCGTCCACGCCGAAGTCCAACAGAAAGCCGGCCTTCTCCAGGCGCCCGTAGAGATCGGCGTCACGCTTCTTCATCTCCTCGTACACGGGGATGTGGAAGGTGTGCATGATCTTGTAGGGCACGCTGGCGAAGATCAAGTCGGCCTTGTGGTGGTCGATGCCGTTCTTCACTGCCGCTTCCGAATACAGCCCGCCCAGCGCCAGCTCCATCAGCGACTCCGACGGCGCGATGTGGGTGGACGAGCGCTGGATCATGGTGGTGTCCACGCCCTCTTCCCACAGCGCGGCGCAGATGTCGTGCGCAGAGTTGTTGGAGCCCAGCACCACGGCCTTCTTGCCGCGGTAGTTCTCGGCACCGGGGAACTTGCTGGAGTGGAACTGGTCGCCCTCGAAGCTCTCGGCGCCGGGGACCTTGGGCACGTTGGGATAGCCCGAGACGCCGAGCGCAATCACCAGTTCCTTCGGCCGCAGCGTCACCTCGCGGCCCTCGCGGTCCACGGTGATCTCCCACTCCTGGCGCGCCTCGTTGAAGGTGGCCTTCTTGCAGGTGGTGGAGCCCCAGTAGTTCAGCTCCATCACCTTGGTGTACATCTCCAGCCAGTCGCCGATCTTGTCCTTGGGCGCGAACACCGGCCAGTCTTCGGGGAAGGGCATGTAGGGCAGGTGGTCGTACCACACCGGGTCGTGCAGGCACAGGCTCTTGTAGCGGTTGCGCCAGGAGTCACCCGGCCGCGGGTTCTTCTCGATGATGATGGCCGGCACGCCCAGCTTGCGTAGCCGCGCGCCCAGGATGATGCCGGCCTGGCCACCGCCTACGATGACGACGTAGGGCTGCTGGGTGAAGCCGAGCGTGCGGGCCTCTTCCTCGCGGTTTTCCTTCCAGGTCTTACGGCCGCGGTGCGGGCCGTGCTCCACGCCCTTGGGCCGGGTTTCGCCATGCGCCTCCTCGAAGCCCTTGAGCTCGGTCATGGTGGTAAGGAAGGTCCAGGCCTTGTCGTCTTTCAGGCGCAGATGGCCGCGGCCCCGCGCCACGCGGGTCTCGAAGGTGAACCAGGCGTCCAGCACGCCGTCGGCCTCGGTGGCTTCGCCCTCCAGCGCAAAGTTTGACGGCGCGGTGTCGGCCAGACGCGCGGTCAGCATCTCGGCGATGGCACCCTGACCTTCCTGGGTGCGGATGTTCCAGGTGAATGCGATCAGGTCGCGCCAGTAGCTGTCGGCGTCGAACATCGCGGCCGCCTGCTGGGCCTGGCCGGCGGCCAGGGCCGCGCCGAAGTCGGCAAGCCAGCGTGCGGCGCGCTGGGACGGGGTGGTCACGGTGGTCATCGGTGCATCTCCTGTGCTTGGCGGCCACGACACGGGCCGTTGAGCCTCAGGAGATCAAGACGCGTGCCGGCCCGGACGGCGCGCGCAAGTGCTTGTCAGCGTTGACTAATCGCTCAGGCCCCGAGGGTTGCCCCGGATGTCACAGCGTCACAGCTGACCGGGCATCGGCTGTGACAGGTGTCACAGGTGTCACAGCGCCCGGTTCGGCGGCACGATGCCGGCGCGTTTCATGCGGCGGTACAGCGTCATGCGCGCCAGGCCCATCTCGCGCGCCACCTCGCTGACGTTCCACCGCGCGGCGCGCAGGGCGCGGTGCAGGGCCTCGTCGGCATGCTCCGGCGTCCGGTCGGGGCCATGGGCGGCCGCTCCCGGCGCTGGCCTCCCAGGCACCGGCGCCGCGGAGCGCAGCTCCGGCAGGTCGTCCAGGCCGATCGGCCCCTCGGCGCACACGCTCATGGCGAAGTCCAGCACGTTGCGCAATTCGCGCAGGTTGCCCGGCCAGGGGTGGGCCAGCAGGCGCGTGCGCGCCTCGGGCTGCAGGGTGCGCCCGCCCAGCAGGCGGCCGATCATGGCGGCGAGGTCGCTGCGCGCGCGCAGGGGCGGCAGCTCGATCTGCGCACCGTTGAGGCGGTAGTACAGGTCGTCGCGGAAGCGGCCTTCGCGCACCAGCGTCTCCAGCGGCGCGTGCGTGGCGGCAATGACGCGGATGTTCACCGGCACCGCCCGCGTGGCGCCCACCGGCAGCACCTCGCGCTCGGACAGCACGCGCAGCAGCCGTGCCTGCAGTGCCAGCGGCATGTCGCCGATCTCGTCCAGGAACAGCGTGCCGCCGTCGGCCTCCTGCACCAAACCGCGCTTGCCCTTGGCCGAGGCGCCGGAGAAGCTGCCGGGCAGGTAGCCGAAGAGCTCGCTCTCGATCAGCGCCTCGGGGATGGCTGCGCAGTTCACGGCCACGAAGGGCCGCTGGCGCCGCTCACTGCTGGCGTGCACCGCCTTGGCGAAGTACTCCTTGCCCGAGCCGGTCTCGCCCGTGATGAGCAGGCTGATGGGCGAGTTCACCAGGCGGGCCACGCGCTCGATCTGCCGATCGAGCTGCGCATCGCCCGCCGACAACGCGGCCATGGGCGCGGGCAGGCGCGAAGCGGCAGGCCCGCGAGCGGCCACTGGCGGCGCCAGGGGCGGCGTGGCGGAAAGGAACAGCAGCTGCCGACCGCCGGCGTGCATCACCGCGCGCTGGTCTGAGGGCTGCGCCTGCACGAAGCGACCAATCTGCTCGAAGGACACGCCGAACAGGCCGGCGAAGTCGTCACCCAGCAGGCCCGGGCGCTCCGGGCGCCGCAAGGCAAGTTGCGCCGCGCGGTTCTGGCCCACCACGCGGCCGGAGGCATCCAGCGCCAGCAGGTATTCGGGCTGGACGTCCAGGAACTGCGGCGCGCGTGACAGGCGCAGCACCCAGTCGCGCTGGTGGCGGTACAGAAACGCCGCGTTCTCGATGTCCTGCGCGTAGAGCTTGACGAGCTGCAGCGCCAGGTGCTGGCTGTCCTTTGGCTGCGAGGAGCTGAGCTGCGAGATGTCCAGCACGGCGCGCAGCTCGCCGCGACTGTCGTAGACCGGCGCGCTGGTGCAGGTCAGCGGGATGTGGGTGGCGTCGAAGTGGTCGTCCAGGTGCACGGTGAGCGCCTGGCCCGTGCTGATGCAGGTGCCCACGCCGCAGGTGCCGGCGTGGTGCTCGCTCCAGTCGGCCCCCAGGTACAGCCCCGCCTTGCGCAGGCTGGGCTCGAACACCAGGTCGCCCAGGAAGTCCACCGTGACGCCGCGCGCATCTGTCAGCAGCACCACATAGCCCAGGCCCGCCACCTTGGTGTAGAGCGACTCCAGGCCATGCCGCGCGATGTGGAGGAAAGCCTCCATCTGGTCCTGGTGCTCGCGCAGGCGCGTCTGCGGCAGGATGATGGCCTCCTGCATGCGCGTGGGGTCCAGCCGGTGCTCGGTGACGCAGCGCAGCCAGGATTCGCGGATCAATTGCTCATGCCGCGTGTGCAAGGCCTGCGGCCCGTGCGTGGCCAGGTGCACCACGTCGGCGATGTGCTGCTGCTGTGCGTGGTTCATGCTGGCGGCCCCGGGAAGGATCAGTCGGCCATGATGGGGGAATGCGCAATCCCGGGTCAATCCGTCGAGTTCCCTGTCCGGGTTGACCCTGAGACTGACGGGCCCACCGCCCAGCTTTGTGCGCTTGTCTGGGCGACGAACGCCGTTGCAAGTCCGGATTGGCGCAGTTTCAGGACTCACTACCTCACGCCATCACTGACCCGTTCCTGAGCGATGCGCGCCCCAAATGGGATGTACAGATTCATTCGAAACAGGCCCGCAGAGACAACTTCCCTTGAGCATCGCGACGCCTATGGTTTACGACCGCGAACCGCCATAGCCGGGACGACGACGGTCGTGTTTGACGACAAGGATCTTGAGCTCGTCCTCCGCGACCCGGTAGATGACCGTGTACGGAAAGACGTTCATGGCCAAGCCCCGCCGGCCTCGGCTGCGGGGAACGCCCATGTCCGGTTGTGCAGCAAGCAAAGCGCCGACACGCTTGAACTCTG
>JBIKMY010000221.1:0-4370 GCA_044358945.1 Rubrivivax sp. | reverse complement strand
GGCACCCTGGACTGGGAGGGCGAGCTGTCCGTCGTCATCGGCAAGCCGGGGCGGGATATCCCGGCCGAGCGCGCCTTCGAGCATGTGGCTGGCTACTCGATCTACAACGACGTGAGCGTGCGCGAGTGGCAGTTCCATGCGAAGCAGATCGCCTCGGGCAAGAACTTCGAAGGCACAGGGCCGTTCGGCCCCTGGATGGTGACGGCAGACGAGATTGCACCCGGCCGCGAGCTGAAGCTGATGACTCGGCTGAACGGCGAGACGGTACAGAACAGCCACACCGGTCACATGATCTTCTCGATCCCGAAGCTCATCGCCTACGCCTCCACCATCTTCACCCTGGTGCCTGGCGATGTGATCGCCACCGGCACGCCGGCCGGCGTGGGCTGGAGCCGCAAACCGCAGCGCTTCATGAAGGCTGGCGATGTCGTCGAGGTCGAGATCGAGGGCATCGGCACGCTGCGCAACCGGGTCGTCGCTCAGGCCTGAGCACACCCTACCCGCACCATTCGCACCATCCACCCCAAATGCCATAGCAGGAGACGAGGAACATGCAACGCAGACACTTCACCGCCGCTGCCCTGAGCGCAGCCTGGTTGCCCACCGCCTTCGCCCAGGCCTGGCCGCAGCGCCCCATCAGGGTCTTGCAGGGCTTTGCGGCCGGCGGCAACGCCGACGCCATTGCCCGGCTTGTCAGCACGGAGATGGCCAAGAACCTCGGCCAGACCATGATGGTTGAAGCGATGGCCGGCGCCGGCGGCACGCTGGCCTCGGCCGCGGTGGCGCGCGCTGCGCCTGATGGGCAAACCATGCTGCTGGCCACAGGCGGCCATGCGGTGGCAGGAGCGCTGTACGAAAAGCTGCCCTACCAGACGGTGGACAGTTTTCAGATGGTATCGACCATCACCTTCTTCCCCTTCCTGCTGGTCACGCAGCCCGATGCCAGGCTGCGCAGCATTGCTGACCTCGTGGCTGCGGCCAAGGCCACGGCCGGCGGGCTGGCCTACGGTACGGCGGGCGTGGGCTCCACGCACCACCTGATTGGTGAGCTGCTGGCACGCCAGGCTGGTGCACCCTTGCTGCACGTTCCCTTCCGTGGTGACTCGGCCTCCATCACCGCGTTGCTGGGGGGTGAGATCCCGTTCATCGTGGCGCCTCCCACGGCCGTGCTCGGGCAGTTGAAGGCCGGCAAGTTGCGTGCGCTGGCCGTCACCGGCCCTCAGCGCTGGGGGGGTATGCCCGATGTACCCACCGTGGCCGAACAGGGCGTGGCCGGCTTCGACGTGCGCTCGTGGGCGGGCTGGATGCTGCCTGCCGGCACGCCGCAACCCATCGTGCAACGCCTGCACGAGGAGACGCAGAAGGCCTTGCAGCTGCCGGCCGTGAGGGCGCGTCTGGAAGAGATGGGTGGCGAGGCGCGCGGCAGCACGCCTCAGGAGATGACGGCCATGGTGGCCGCCGAGCTGCAGCGATGGACGCGTGTGGTGGCGGATGCCAGGATTCCGCGTCTCTGACCTCCAGGAGTTCGAATGTCACTGATCCAAGTCCGCAAGCGCCTGCTCAACGTCGAGACCGTGCACCATGAGGGCGGCCCCATGGCGGCTGTGCCCTTGAGGCTGGCCGCAGCGGCTGCCGTGGTCCGCAACCCCTATGCCGGCCGCTACGAGCCCGACCTGCTGCCCTTCATGGCCGAGCTGCGTTCCCTGGGCCGCGAGTTGGCCGATGAGCTGGTGGGGGTGCTGGGAAAGGACCGCGTTGAAGCCTACGGCAAGGCCGCCATCGTGGGCGTGAAAGGCGAGCTGGAGCACGGCGCCGTCTGGCATGAGGCCGGCGGCTGGGCGATGCGGGCTGCCCTCGGCGAGCCCAAGGCTATCGTGCCAGCTGCCAAGGCGGTGGCAGGCGCCGGTTACCGGCTGATCGTGCCCTTGCACTACATCCACGCAGCCTACGTGCGCAGCCACTTCAATGCCATGGAGGTGGGTGTGCAGGACGGACCGAGGCCGGACGAGATCGTGTTCGCGCTGGTCATGGCCGATGGTGGGCGCGTGCACTCGCGACTAGGGGGCCTGACCAAGGAGCAGGTGAAGGTGCACGACGGTCAGCGATGAAGGCCGTCGTCGTCCGCACGCACGGCGGCCCGCAGGCGCTGGAGCTCACCGAGCTGCCGCTGCCCGAGCCAGGTCCGGGCCAGGTGCGTATCCGCGCACACGCCATTGGCGTGGGTCGGCCGGATGTGCTGATCCGGCAGGGCACCTACAAGTGGATGCCGCCCATGCCCGCCATTCCTGGCAACGAGGTGGGTGGCGTGGTCGAGGCCCTGGGGCCGGGCACGCAGGCCGTGGCCCTGGGCGACCGCGTCTTGTTCAGTGCGCGAGAACTGCCTCAGCGCGGCGGTGGCTACGCCGAGTGCGTCTGTGCGCCCGCCGAGGCGCTGTACGCCTTGCCTTCGCACATCGGGTTCGACGATGCGGTCAGCCTGCCCAACTTCCAGTTGGCCCAGGCCCTGTTGTTCGGTTGTGGCAGCGCGCGACCGGTGCGTTCCGTGCTGATCACCGCCGCCGCCGGTGGTGTGGCCTCGGCCATGGTGCAGACCGCGCGTGCGCGCCAGCTTCAGGTGATCGCGACTGCCAGCACTCCGGCCAAGCGGGACTACGCGCTGCGCCAGGGCGCTATCTCGGCTCTGGACCCAGCAGCCAAGGACCTGGCCGACCAGGTGAAGGCCTTGACGGGTGGACGAGGTGTGGACCTGGCGCTGGACCCGAGCGGCGGCGTTCTGTTCATCGCCTGCCTGCATGCGCTGGCGCCCTTGGGGCTGGCGGTGTCCTACAACATCCTGGCCGGCCTGCCACCCGACGTGTTTGCCGTGCTGCGCCAGTTGCTGGGGCGCAGCCTTGCCGTCCGCACGTTTTCCATGCACACCTTTGATGCCGATGCTGCCACGCGGAGTGGCTTGATGCGGCAGGCCATCGAGCTGATGGCCAGCGGCGCAGTGCAGGCCCCCCCGGCCACGGTGCTGCCACTGGCCGAGGCCCGCCGCGCCCATGAACTGCTGGATGACGGCAGTTTCACCGGCAAGCTCGTACTGCACCCCTGAAGGAGGCTATGGCCATGACGATCACACCGCAACTCGCCCATGTCGGCATCTACGTGCGCGACGTTGCAGCGATGACCCATTTCTACACCACGGTGTTTGGCCTGAAGCTCACGGACCAAGGTGTCGGACGCACCTTCAAGGTGCCACTGCACTTCCTCAGCGGAACCTCCGACCAGCACCACCAGCTGGTGTTGGCCGGCGGGCGCGCGGCGGACACACCCAGCACTATCATGCAGCTGTCCTTCAAGGTGTCTGTCATCGACGACCTGCGCCGCGTGCGGGCTGCTGCGCTGGCCGAGGGCGCCTCGAAGATGCGGGGCATGAACCACGGTAACGCCCTGTCCATCTACTTCGCAGACCTCGAGGACAACACCGTGGAGGTCTACCTGGACACGCCCTGGTACGTGCCCCAGCCGCACGGGGACCCGCTGGACCTGGAGAAGTCTGACGCCGAGATCTGGGCAGAGACCGAGGCCATCTGCCGCGCCGACCCCGGCTTCATGCCGGTGGCTGATTGGATGGCGCGCTTCGCGTCTCGCTGAGGCAATCGCGCTCAGAGCTCCTGGCCATCGTTTTGCCCGTAGCAGATGGGCCCTGATCCGATCACTGTGGAGCCTTGAAGGCTCAAACCGCCGTGGCCGACGACAGCGGCTGGTGCCCCACCAAGGGTGGATGCGTCACCACAAAAGTCACTTGGGGTCGCGACGCGCGTAGGACGGTCGTGTCTGTCCGAGGGCCGCGCAAGAGCAGCGGGCCCGGGGCCCTGCGCCTGCACCGAACTTGCGTGCCCTCAGTCTTCGCCCCTGGGCAGGCCGCTACGCTGTTTATGCTGTGCTCTCCGGCACTGTCAGCGACTCGAAACTTCCCGCCCACCACAAACACCTCAGGACCATGATCCGTTGGACTGAAGCGCCCCGAGAGAGGGCGGTTTGACCGTATTGGCGACAAAGTGGCTGGCCATGGCCTGGCGCCCCCGCAGGCTGGAGTATCTGGAGCGCATCCGCACGCTCGACGATTGGGCCTGGCTGCGCGCGCGCCCGGGGCATCACACGGTGGCGCGTACCGAGACTGTCAAGTTTCTGATCGATCTCCGCAACGGCGCAAAGACCTACTTCCTGGACACCAACAAGTGGGAGGTGCACTTCGACTTCGTGCACCGCTTCCTGGACCCCTGTGCCGACTACGAGCGCTTCAACATCCGCGAGTACACGCAGGATGAGCGGCGCTTCGTGCTCGGCTCGCTGATGCATTACCTGGATGGCGGGCACTGGACGGT
>JBIKMY010000220.1:0-4372 GCA_044358945.1 Rubrivivax sp. | reverse complement strand
GCATCCACGGTGACGTTCATGGTGAGCTCGCCGTAGAGCTTGCGGCCCTGGACTTCTGGAAAGTCCCGCGTGCCCCGTTCCTCGATCTTGCGGCGCATGGCGTCGTAGTAGACCGCGTACACGGCCTCGCTGGTGGCGGGGCTGACATAGCGTTTGCGCGGCCGGGCATTCTCCTCGTTGATGCGCTTTTCGATCTCGGCCAGTTGCTTGATCATCTGGCGCCTGCGCTCGCGCTCGGCCCGCTGCTCGGGTGTGCCCTGGTCCGCAGCACCGTCCGGGGGCAGCAGGGCGGCTTCGCGCCGCATCTGCGCCAGCAACTGCATCTGTTCCTGCAGCATCTGGTCGATGCGCTGACGCGTGTCCTCCGCCGCATCGCCCAGCCGCACCTCGGCCGAGGCGGCCAGGGGTGAGGTGGCACGGCCTTGCGCCGCCTCGCCGCCGCCAGCCAGGTTGGCCTGCGCGATGGCCTGGGCCTTGACGGGCGCCTCGTTCGAGCGGGCGTTGACCAGGATCACTTCCAGCGGGGTGTCGGCCAAGACGCGCTCGAAGGCTTCCGGGTCCACGAAACGCAGCGTCAGCAAGCCGGCGTGCACGGCCAGGGACAAGCCCAGCGCTGCCTGCAGCGTGGTGATCCTGGCGGTTCGCAAGCGCATGGCGGGTGAAGATCCGGGCCGACCTCTCAAGCCGGGTCCGCGGCATGGGCTGTGGCACCGCCGGCACCCTGGCCCTGCCCCGCGCCATCGTTGGACGCTCCCGGCTCGGCCAGGTCGATGGCCAGGGCCAGCGGCCCGGCCGCCGGGTTTTCCTCGTCCTCCTCGGCTTCGTCGGCCTCTTCCACCGCAGCGCTGCCGGCCGCTTCATCCAGGCGGGCCACCAAGGCGCCCCACACGTCCAGGGTCAGCAGGTCGCAACCGGTGATGCGCACGCGCACCCGCACGCCGCGCAGAAGGTTCTCGGTACCGGTGGCACGCAGCACCAGCGGCAGCGTATCGGCACGCACCAGGCCGTCCTTCATCACCGTGGCGTCCAGCTCGGTGATCGCGTTCTGCTCCAGCCAGCGCAGGGTCCAGAAACGCTCGATGCCGTTCTGGAACGCGTTGTAGGCGGTGTAGGCACCGTCGAAGCCCGAGATGATGGAAAACAGCGTGGCGTCCTTGGGCTTGAAGGCAGCCACCAGGGCGGCGGTGGCGCCGTGGCGGGCGCAGGCGATGATCTGCCACTGGTTGACCAGATCCACATAGCGGCGCAACGGCGAGGTGGCCCAGGTGTACTGCGCCACGCCCATGCCGGCGTGCGGCAGCGGCTTGGTACCCATGCGCACCTTCACCCCGGGCAGCAGGCTGGCTTGGCTGCGGTAGATGCCGGGCACGCCGAACTGCGCGAGCCAGCCGCCCCAATGGCTGTTGGCCAGGATCATGGCCTCGGCCACGATCAGGTCCAGCGGCGCCCCGCGCTGGCGCGTGGTGATCAGCACCCGCTCCTGGCCGCCGGGTTCGCCACCGGTGTCTTCTGCGCCGCGCTCGAGCTTGAAGTTGTAGTCCGGCCGGTTGAAGGTCTCGGGCTTGCCGCGCACCTGCTCGCGCTGCGCCTTGAGGTGGCGCGCCAGGCGAAAGGCGAAGGTCAGCTCCTGCGGGAAGGGGTGGTCTGCCGGCGCCTCGCCCGTGAGCGTGGCCTCGGTGATGACACTGTCGAGCTGGTCGTGGCGCAGGTTGGCCACGATGGGCACGCGCTCGATGCGGGTCTCGCGGCTGCGCACTTCCAGCGTGGCCTCGTCGAAAGTCACGTACAGGCTCACGGCCGGACAGTCCCGGCCCTCCGTCAGCGTGAAGGCCTGCACGATGTCGTCGGGCAGCATGGTGAGCTTCCAGCCCGGCATGTAGACCGTGGACAGGCGCTCGCGTGCCACCTTGTCGATGGGCGAATCGGGCGCGATGGCCAGCGCCGGTGCAGCGATGTGCACGCCAAACACCACCGTGCCACTGCCCAGGCCCTGCACCGACAGCGCGTCGTCGATCTCGGTGGTGTGCGAATCGTCGATGGAGAAGGCTTGCACGGATGCCAGGTGCAGCTCGTCCTTCTGCGCCGGCACGCTCAGGGGCGGGAAACCCGTGCCCTTGGGGAACTGCTCGAACAAGAAGCGCCGCCAGTGGAACTGGTAGGGGCTGTCAATGGCGCCTGCTCCCTTCAGCAGGTCCAGCGGGGCGCGCTGCGAGCGCTTGGCCGCCTCCACGACGGCTTTGTACTCGGGGCCGTTCTTGTCGGGCTTGAACAGGATGCGGTAGAGCTGCTCGCGCACGGGCGCCGGGCAGGTGCCGGCGGCCAGTTCCGCCGCCCAACCGTCGATCTGCGCGGCCTGTTGCTGCTTGCGCTCGATGGCCAGCAGGGCAGCCTTCACGGTTTCTTCCGGCGCCTTGCGGAATTGGCCCTTGCCCACGCGGCGGAAATAGTGCGGCGCCTCGAACAGGCGAAACAGCGCCGCGGCCTGGCGCTCCACCCCGGCCGAGGCGTCAAAGTAGTCGCGGGCGAAGTCCACGAAGCCGAAGTCCGCCTCGGGGGCGAATTCCCAGGCCAGGTCCAGGTCGATCTCGGCGGCCAGGCGTTGGCCGGCGTCGATCAGGGCGGCGGGCGCCGGCTTGTCAAAGCGCAGCAGCACGTGGGCGGCCTTGACCTTGACGCGCTTGCCGGAGTCGAGCTCCACCTGCACCGAGGCTTCGGCCTCGGACATCACTCGGCCGGCGAGAAACTTTCCGGCTTCTTCAAAGAGGGCATACATCGCCGGGATTGTCAGCCCTGGGCGAGCCGGCCGCAGGGGCCCGACCCGTCAGACCGTCAGCCCGCCCGCCACCTCGATGACGGCGCCGTTGACGTAGCTCGCCTCGTCGCTGGCCAGGAAGGCGTAGACGTTGGCGATTTCCTCGGGCTGGCCCAGGCGGCGCAGCGGCACATCGTCGCGCATCTGCTGCAGCACCTTGTCCGGGATGGTGGACAGGATGGGCGTTTCGATGAAGCCCGGCGCCACCGCGTTTACGCGCACGCCCTTGGGGCCGAGTTCCCGGCTCCAGGTCTTGGTGAAGCCGATGACGCCGAACTTGGAGGCGGCGTAGTTGGTCTGGCCGAAGTTGCCGTAGATGCCCACCACGCTGCTGGCGTTGAGGATGACGCCCGAGCCCTGCGCCACCATGGTGTCGGCCACGGCCTGTGCGCAGTGGAAGACGCCTCGAAGATTGACGTCGATGACGGCGTCGAACTGGGCCAGCGTCATCTTCTGCAGGCGCGCATCCTTGGTGATGCCGGCGTTGTTGACCAGCACGTCGATGCGGCCGAACTGCGCCTTCACTGCGCTGACCATCGCGTCCACCTGGGCGCGGTCGGTCACGTCCACCAGAAAACCTTCTGCGCGCGCGCCCTCCGCGCGGCAGGCGGCCACTGCCGCGTCAATGCCCTCACGGCGCATGTCGCACACGGCGACCACGGCGCCCTCGCGGGCGAACTTCAGGGCCGTGGCCAAGCCGATGCCCTGGGCGCCGCCCGTGACGATGCAGATCTTGTCCTTCAGTCTCATGGTGTGAATGGGGTTTCAGGGCGAAAGGTGTTCTGGCTTGCGCCGGGCGGCTTCAGCGCTTCCAGCAGCTGGCCATGGATGCCGCCAAAGCCGCCGTTGCTCATGCACAGGATGTGGTCGCCGGGTTGCGCTGCTTTCTTGATCTGCACCACCAGAGCGTCCACCGAGTCGGCTACCACGGCCAGCGGGCCCAGGGGGGCCAGCGCGTCGCGCGCGCTCCAGCCATAAGGCCCTTGCAGGCAGAAGCTCAGGTCCGCCTCTTCCAGTGCCCAGGGCAGCTGCGCCTTCATGGTGCCCGTCTTCATGGTGTTGGAGCGCGGCTCGAAGACGGCCAGGATGCGTTGCACCCCCACCTTGCGGCGCAGGCCGTTGACGGTGGTGCGCATGGCGGTGGGGTGGTGGGCGAAGTCGTCATAGACGCGGATGCCGGCCACCTCGCCGCGCAACTCCAGCCGCCGGCGCACGTTGCGGAAGGTCCCCAGCGCGGCGGCAGCCTGCTCCGGCGCCACGCCCGCGTGCTCCGCGGCGCCGATGGCCGCCAGCGCGTTCATCTGGTTGTGCTCCCCGATCAGCTCCCATGCTACGTGGCCGATCTTCAGGCTGCCGCGCAGTACGTCAAAGGCGTGCGGTTCACCCCGGGCGCACAGGCCGCCGGGCTCCTCGCGCTTGGTGCCGAAGCGCTGCACCGTGCTCCAGCACCCGCGCTGCAAGACGCGCTGCAAGGCCTCGTCGCGGGCATTGACCACCAGGCGGCCGCTGGCGGGCACGGTGCGCACCAGATGGTGGAACTGCGTCTCGATGGCGCCCAGG
>JBIKMY010000219.1:0-4380 GCA_044358945.1 Rubrivivax sp. | reverse complement strand
CATGTCGCGGTCTTGTGTGGCCGCGCGCACCAGGGTGCCCCAGCGCGTGCGCGTCAGCAGCAGCCACAGCAGGCCCAGCACGGCGGGGCCCACCACGATGAGAAAGAGGTCGTAGCTGGGGAACCGCCGGCCCAGGATCTCCACCGAGCCCGCCAGACCCGCCGCGCGCGGGCCCAGCAGTTCCTCCGGCCCCCACAGCCGCAGCACCAGGTCCTTGAAGACCAGCGCCAGCGCGAAGGTGGCCAGCAACTGGAACAGCTCGGGCGCGTGGTAGATGCGCCGCAGCAGCAGCACTTCCACCAGCGCGCCGATCAGCCCCACGGCCACTGCCGCCAGCAGCAGCGCCGGCCAGAACCCGATTACCCCGCCTAGCCGCTCCACCAGGGTGTAAGCGATATAGATGCCCACCATGTAGAACGAACCATGCGCAAAGTTGACGATGCGCGTGACGCCGAAGATCAGCGAGAGCCCCGCCGCCACCAGGAACAGCGACGACGCCCCGGCCAGGCCGTTGAGCAGTTGGACAAGCAGGCTTGACAGGGTCATGGGCGTCGCAGGGGCGGGGGCGGGCGGGTGGGGTGGCTCGGGTCCGGTTCAGGGGCCGATCAGTTGGCCGGGCGCAGCTTGCGTACCTCGGCCGCACTGGGCAGGTAGTTGGCGCCGTCCAGGTAGCGGTAGTCCACCATCACGCCCTTGCCACCCTCGTTCTTGGTGCGGCCGACGAAGGCGCCCAGCGTGGACTGGTTGTCCTCGGCACGGTAGGTGATGCGGCCGAAGGGTGTGTCCACCTGCAGGCCGCGGAAGGCCGCCACCAGCTTGTCAGTCTCGGTGCCACCGGCCTTGGCGACGCCTGCGGCCACCGAGCGGATCATGGCGTACCCCACCACCGAGCCCAGGCGCGGGTAGTCGTTGAACCGCTTCTGGTAGGCCGCCAGGAAGGTGCGGTGCTCGGGCGTGTTGATGCCGTTCCAGGGGTAGCCGGTGACGATCCAGCCGTTGGGCGTCTCATCCTTCAGCGGGTCCAGGTACTCGGGTTCGCCAGTGAGCAGGCTCACCACTTCCCGGCCCTTGAAGAGCTCACGGGTGTTGCCTTCGCGCACGAAGCGCGAGAGGTCCGCGCCGAACAGCACGTTGAAGATGGCATCGGGCTTGGAGTCCAGCAGGGCCTGCACCACCGGACCGGCTTCCACCCGGCCCAGCGGCGGTGCCTGCTCGGCGACGAACTCCACATCGGGCTGGGCTGCCTTCAGCAACTGCTTGAAGCTGGCGATGGCCGACTGGCCATACTCGTAGTTGGGGTACACGATGGCCCAGCGCTTCTTCTTCAGCTTGGCTGCCTCGGGCACCAGCATGGCCACCTGCATGTAGGTGCTGGGGCGCAGGCGATAGGTGTACGCGTTGCCGTTGGCCCAGACGATCTTGTCGGTGAGCGGCTCACCGGCCAGGAAGAACACCTTCTTCTGCTTGGCAAAGTCGGTCAGTGCCAGGCCGATGTGCGACAGGAAGGTGCCCGTCAGCACGTCGATCTTCTCGCGTGACAGCAGCTCCTCGGCCACGCGTACGGCGTCACCGGGGTTGGCGTTGTCGTCCCGCGTGATGAGCTCGAACTTCTTGCCGCCCACGCCGCCTGCGGCGTTGATCTCTTCCACGGCCAGCTCCATGCCCTTCTTGTAGGGCTCCAGGAAGGCGGGCTGGGCCTTGTAGCTGTTGACCTCGCCGATCTTGATCACGCCTTGTGCGTGGGCCGGCAGGGCGGCAGCGGCCGCCAGGCTGATGGCGGCGATCAGGTGTCTTCTCTTCATGGGGCTGTCTCCTTCAGGAGTGGGGGGTGGAAAAGCGTGAAATGTTGCGGCGCCTGGCGGCTCAGCGCAACCCGTCGGTACCCTTGATCTCGTGCGTCTGCAGGCCGCCGATGCGGGGTAGGGGCCGGCCGCTGTCGGTGACCACCACGGCCACGACGATCTCTTGGGCGCGTGGTGCATCCGCGATGCGTGCTTCCATCGCGTCGAAGTGGCTGCGCACGAAGGCGGCATCCTTGTGGCCCAGCGGCACGTCCACCGCGGTGCCCATGCCGCCTTGCTTCTTGGCCGATGGCACCAGCGCCGCGCCCTTGCTCACGGCCACGCGCAGCGGCGCGCCCAGCTTGGGGTGCAGGATCGCGGCGGCGTGCTCCAGCTCGCCGGCCTCGCCCACGATAGCGGCCTTGCCGTAGCTTTGTGCCTGGTCCGGCGCAATGCCCAGGGCCTGCACGCAGCGCTGGCCCAGCAGGCCGCCCAGCTCCTCACCGATGGCGATCAGTTCGTCCAGGCTTTCCACGTAGCGGCCGGCGCAGGGGTTGTGGATCACGGCCATGGCCAGTGCGCGCCGCGTGGGCGGCTGGACTTCGCGGTCCATCTCGCGGTGGGTCTCGTCGATCTGGACGACCAGCTTGCGGATCTGGGCGGGCATGTCTTCAATTCCTCGTGAAGGGTCGTTCGTGCAGGCGCAGTTGGCGGGTTGAAGTTGCGCTTCAGCGCTGGCCGTCCCACTTGGCGATGTCGGCGGCTTTCAGCCCACCCACGCGGGCGTGGATACGTGAGCCCGTGCTCATGGCCAGCACCACGAGCATCTCGTGGGAGCGGGGGGCGTCGGGCACGCGGAACTCCAGGGCATCAAAGTGGCTGCGGACGTAGGACGCATTGATGTTCGTCAGCGGGATGTCCAGCGTGGCCCCGGGCCCACCCACCTTCTTGGTGCTGGGCACGATGGCCAGGGCGTTGCCGGACTGGCCGCTGCCTTGGCCCGCCTTGTAAGCGGCGGCGTCACCCTTCCAGCCCAGCAGCTCGCGCATGGCGTAGCCGCCGGGCACGTGCCACAGGGCGCCATGCTCCAGTTCACCCGCCTCGCCCACGATGGCACCCTTGCCGTAGCCCTGGATGCGCTCCGGCTCCACGTTCATGGCCGCCAGCAACTGCTGCGCGAGCTTCAGGCCCAGGGGCGCCAGTGCGTCCATCAAGGGCAGGATGTCTTCCACGTAGCGCCCGGCATAGGGGTTGTGCAACACCGCGCCAATGGCGCCGCGGCGCAGTGGCTCGGCAGCTACCGGCCCGCCCTCGTGGAAGATGTCTTCAACCTGCGTGAGGATGCGGCGAATCTGGATCATGGTGGGAGCTGTCGGGTCAAGTGGCGGAAGGGCGCGTCAGTTGAATGCATGGGGAAGCAGACGGCGGCAAGGCGCCTTCATGCCGCTTCGATCCGGCCGGTTTCGGGTCAAGTCATGCCGCTTCATGCCGCCTCCGCCAGCGCACAAATGGGTTGGGCGGTGAGGGTCTGCCCCTGGCAGGACAGGACCGCGGCATGGATCAAGTTGGCCTCTCGCAGTTGTTCAGCGATTCTGGTGCCGCGGCGCAGCGCTTCGGCCACCACCCCTGGCGGCAACGCGGGCACTTGCGCGGTGACCAGGCGTTCGCCCAGGTCGCTGTCGTCCTTGAGGGAGCAGGCCGGTGCGCGCTCGATGCCGAGGTCTTCATCGCATTGCTTCGGGTTCACCGCGTTGGCGATGACGGTGGCGGCTGCATCGGCCTGCGCCGCGGTGGCGGCCAGCACCGTCACGGCGTCCGCAATGCCCAGCGAGTGGCTGCGCCCGCGCCAACCGCTGGTGGCCACGCCGCGCACCGGGTCCCGGCTGTCGATGACGAAGCCGCCGTCCAGAGGAGTGCGGCGCTGCGAGATGTCGGCCACCAGGCCGACGCGCCACTGTGTGCCCGGGGCCAGGTGCAGCGCGATGTCGCCGCCGTTGTTCACAAACGCGCGGCGCACGCCGGCGTGTGTGTAGGGCACCAGGATCTCCTGGGCCACCGCGCCCGCCACGGCCGCCATGGGAGTGATGAAGTCAGTGGGCAGGGCCGCGCAGGCCTGCCACATGCGCCGTGCCACCACGCCGCGCACCGGGCAAGGCCCGGCCTGCACGGGCTGGCGCAGCAGGGGCAACTCCGCCACGAGTTCCTGCAGCACCGTCTGAAAGCGTTGCCAAGCGGCCTCGTGGGCCTGCGTCAGCGTATCGGCCGCCGCACCAGGGCTGGGCTCCTGGCCTGTGGGTTGAGCTGCCGTGCCGCCGCCCGCGTCTGCCCCGATCACCAACTCGATGGGGCCGTGCGCGAAGTGCCAGCGGCCGCCGGGCAGGGGGGTGCGGACGGGTCCCATCGCGCTCAGCCTCTCATCCCAGCATGGGGGGCTGGCCCAGAGGCCAGGGGTTGTCGCGGTGGCCGGCGATGGTGCGCCGACCCAGCGGTACGCCGTCGCGGTGCCCGGCGCCGCGTGCCAGCGCCTCCTGCACCGTGCGCACCTGGCTCATGTGGCCGCCCAGGGCCTGGTAGTCGGCCAGGCGCATGCTGAACTCGA
>JBIKMY010000218.1:0-4387 GCA_044358945.1 Rubrivivax sp. | reverse complement strand
CACCGTGGGGGTTCGAGGGTTGCACAGCCAGGGTCATGGCATGAATTCTCCCGAAAGCCGGTAGCGCGAGCCGGGGTGCACCAACCGGGCGATCGTGATGGCGGCGTCTCGTGTGAAGGTGCGCCGCACCACCACCAGGCAAGGTTCGTCCTGCGCAATGCCCAGCAGCTGGGCCTCCTGGGCCGTGGCACGGGCCGACTCTATGGAGTACTGCGCGCGCCACAGCGCGGTGTGTTCGAACAGGTAGCGCGTGGGCGTGGTCTGGGTGAAGTCGGCCTCCAGATAGCCCGGCGCGCACGCAGGGTTGACGAAGCGGTCTTCACACTGCAGCGGCAGACCGTTCTCGTGGTGGACGATGAGCGTGTGGCAGACCGCGGCGCCCACCGCCACGCCCAGCTGCGCCGCCAGCAGCTCGGGGGCCGGCTCGCTGCGCTGCAGGTGCACCACGGCGTGGTGCAGGTGTCCGCGGGCGCTGATCTCTTCCTGCAGATCGCGGATGGTCAGCGTGCTGGACACCTGGTGCAGCGGGGCGGCGAAGGTGCCCACCCCCTGGGAGCGCTGCACCAGACCCTCGGCCTGCAATTCGCGCAGCGCGCGGTTGACCGTCATGCGGCTGACACCGAACAGGGCCACCAGCTCGGCTTCCGACGGCATCAACGCGCCCGGCGGCCAGCGGCCTGCCGCCAGACCCTCCTTGAGGTGCTGCTTGATGCGTGCGAAGGGCGCCGGCACCTGCGCTGTGCCCGGTCCTCCCGGTGGGCCGGTGTTGGTGGAAACCATAGGGTCATGCTACTTGCCTAGGCCTGTCTAGACAACTAGAGTGCAACCCTAGGGGAGCAAGCGCGGACCTTGGACTGCGGGTCCTGCGCAGGCTCCCGCCGCCCGACCTCGGGTTCCCTGCAAAGAGACCGCCATGACCGACCTCTCCCCCCTGCATCAGGTGGCCCAACCCCGCCCCGTGCGCGCCCCGCACGGCAGCCAGCTTCATTGCGCCAACTGGCTGATCGAAGGCGCCTACCGCATGCTCCAGAACAACCTGGACCCTGAGGTGGCCGAGAACCCCGATGCGCTGGTGGTCTACGGCGGCATCGGCAAGGCCGCGCGCAACTGGGACAGCTTCGAGGCGATCCTTTCCACCCTGCGGCGCCTGAAGCCTGATGAGAGCCTGCTTATCCAGTCAGGCAAGCCGGTGGGCGTGTTCCGCACCCATGAAGACGCGCCGCGCGTGCTCATCGCCAACTCCAACCTCGTGCCCAAGTGGTCCACCTGGGAGCACTTCGATGAGCTGGATCGCAAGGGCTTGATGATGTACGGCCAGATGACGGCCGGCTCCTGGATCTACATCGGCAGCCAAGGCATCGTCCAAGGCACGTACGAGACCTTTGTCGAGGCGGGCAGGCAGCACTTTGGTGGCGACCTGTCAGGCAAGTGGATCCTCACGGCCGGCCTGGGCGGCATGGGTGGCGCGCAGCCGCTGGCGGCCACTTTTGCCGGGGCTTGTTCCCTGAACATCGAATGCCAGCAAAGCCGCATCGACATGCGCATGAAGACCCGCTACGTGGACGAGCAGGCTACGGACCTGGACGACGCGCTGGCGCGCATGGCGCGCTACACGGCGGCGGGTCAGGCACGCTCGGTGGCGCTGGTGGGCAACGCGGCCGAGCTGCTGCCCGAGTTGGTGAAGCGTGCCCATGCTGGCGGCATGAAGCCCGACCTGGTGACTGACCAGACCTCGGCGCACGACCTCGTCAACGGCTACCTGCCCGCTGGCTGGAGCCTGGCGCAGTGGCAGGCCGCGCGCGCCGATGACTCGCGCCATGCTGAGCTGCGCGAGGCCGCGCGCCGCAGCTGCGCCGTGCATGTGCAGGCCATGCTGGACTTCCAGGCCCTGGGCATCCCCACAGTGGATTACGGCAACAACATCCGCCAGGTGGCACTGGACGCCGGGGTGAAGAACGCCTTCGATTTCCCCGGTTTCGTGCCGGCGTATGTGCGCCCGCTGTTCTGTCGCGGCAAGGGGCCGTTCCGCTGGGTGGCGCTGTCGGGGGACCCCGAAGACATCCGCAAGACCGACGCCAAGATGAAGGAGCTGTTCCCTGCGGACGCCCACCTGCACCGCTGGCTGGACATGGCCGGCGAGCGCATCGCCTTCCAGGGCCTGCCCGCGCGCATCTGCTGGATCGGCCTGGGCGAGCGCCACCGCGCGGGCCTGGCCTTCAACGAGATGGTGCGCTCGGGTGAGCTCAAGGCCCCCATCGTCATCGGCCGCGACCACCTGGACAGCGGCTCCGTGGCCAGCCCCAACCGCGAGACCGAGTCCATGCGCGACGGCTCGGACGCGGTGTCTGACTGGCCGCTGCTGAATGCGCTGCTCAACACCGCCGGCGGTGCCACCTGGGTGAGCCTGCACCATGGCGGCGGCGTGGGCATGGGCTACTCCCAGCACTCGGGCGTGGTGATCGTCTGCGACGGCACCGACGCAGCCGCCCGGCGCATCGAACGCGTGCTGTGGAACGACCCCGGCACGGGGGTGATGCGGCACGCTGATGCGGGTTACGAGGATGCCGTGGCCTGTGCTCGCGAGCGGGGACTGGATTTGCCGATGGTGGGGTGAATGTGATCCTCAAACCCGGCGCCCTCACCCTCGACGACTTGCAAGCCCTGCACCAAGGCGGCCTGCAACTCGAGCTGGACCCTGCCGCCACGCCCGCCATCGAGGCCAGCGCGGCGGTGGTGCAGCGGGCGGCGGCGGGTGAGGCGCCTGTGTATGGCGTCAACACCGGCTTTGGCAAGCTCGCCAGCACGCGCATTGGCGCTGACGACCTGGCCACCCTGCAGCTCAACCTGATCCGCTCGCACAGCGTGGGTGTGGGCCAGCCCATGGCGCCGGCGGTGGTACGGCTGATCCTGGCGCTCAAGGCGGCCAGCCTGGCGCGTGGGCACTCCGGCGTGCGGCCGGTGGTGATTGACACGCTGCTCGCGGTGTTCAACGCCGGCCTGGTGCCCTGGATCCCTGAGAAGGGCTCGGTGGGGGCTTCAGGTGACCTAGCGCCCCTGTCCCACCTCACGCTCACCTTGCTGGGAGAGGGCGAGTGCTGGGTCGACGGCCAGCGGCGGCCGGCCGCCGAGATGTTGCGGGCCCATGGCATCGCTCCCCTGCAGTTGAAGGCCAAGGAGGGCTTGGCGCTCATCAATGGCACGCAGGCCTCCACGGCACTCGCCCTGCATGCGCTGTTCAGCTTCGAGCCTGTGCTGGAGGCAGCGCTGGTGATCGGTGCCTTGACGGTGGACGCCGCACGCGGCAGCGACGGCCCCTTCGACCCGCGCATCCACGCCCTGCGTGGCCAACCGGGGCAGATTGACGTGGCGCGCTACTACCGGGCTTTGCTGGAAGGCAGCGAGATCCGCTCCTCGCACCGCGAAGGCGACGACCGCGTGCAGGATCCGTACTGCCTGCGCTGCCAGCCCCAGGTGGTGGGTGCCTGTCTGGACCAGTTGCGCCACGCCGCGCTGGTGCTGTGGCGCGAGGCCAATGCCGTCACCGACAACCCGCTGGTGTTTGCCGAAGATGGACAGATGATTTCCGGTGGCAACTTCCACGCGGAGCCGGTGGCGCTGGCGGCCGACGCGATGGCCGTGGCCATTGCCGAAGTCGGGGCGATCGCCGAGCGCCGCATCGCCATGCTGATCGACGCCAATGTCTCGCGCCTGCCGCCCTTCCTGTGTGCCGAGCCGGGCCTGAACAGCGGCTTCATGATCGCCCACGTCACGGCCGCGGCCCTGGCCAGCGAGAACAAGTCGCTGGCCCATCCGGCCAGTGTGGACTCCCTGCCCACCAGCGCCAACCAGGAAGACCACGTGAGCATGGCCACTTTCGCCGCCCGGCGTTTGCGGCCCATGATCGACAACGTGGCCCATATCCTGGGCATCGAGTGGCTCGCGGCGGCGCAGGGCATCGAGTTCCTGCGCCCGCTGCACAGCTCGGCGCCCCTGGAGGCTGCGCATGGCCTGCTGCGCCAGCGCTGCCCTGCCATGATGCAGGATCGCTACCTCGCACCTGACATCGAGGCCGCCACGGCGGCCGTCCTGAATGGCCAAGCGGCTGGCGTGCTGCGCCAGCTTGCGGGTTTGCCTGCCTTGTGGGTGGCCGCTTGAGGGGCTTATCGTTCCCGCTTTCGGTTGCCGCTTTTCTGCACCAACAGTCCTTGTTGTGAAGGAGTTCCCTGTGAAGAAGTCCATGATCGCCCTGGCCGCTTCGGCCGCTGTTTCCCTGTCCACCCTCGGCACCGCCGCCTCCGCCCAGGAGACCAAGGTCGCCATCGGCATGTCCGGCTGGACGGGCTTTGCCCCGCTCACCCTGGCCAAGGAGGCCGGCCTCTACAAGAAG
>JBIKMY010000217.1:0-4391 GCA_044358945.1 Rubrivivax sp. | reverse complement strand
AGGAGCATCTGCACCTCGTTTTGCAGGCGGCGGATGCGACGGGCGCGCGGGTCGGCCGCCAGCCACAGGTCCACGTTGCGGCCGATCACGCGGTCCAGCGACGCGCAGGGCAAGCCGTCCAGGTCGGGGTGCGAGACCAGCCAGCGGGTGGGCGTGCGCCATTCGATCTGCCAGCCGTCTTCCTCGAACCAGGGGCGCAGGGTGTCGAGGAAGGCACGCGACTCGGGCTCGCTCAGGCCGAGTTCGGCCGGGTCGCGCATCGTGACCTGCTCGGTGCCCAGGTGCCAGTGCGCCAGGGTAAGCCGGCCCCAGGCGCGACCGTCGCCGCCATGGCCCGCCTGCGCAGCCTCCAGCCCCGCCAGCGGCACCCGCCCGTCCTGCAGGCCCGCCCCAGCGCCCAGACCCACCGCCTGGGCAAGCGCGCGCTCGTGCGGTGGGGTGAGGGAGAGTTCGGGATCATTGCAGGCGTCCGGGCCCGGCAGGCCCGCCAGCAAGGCCTCAGGGACGGCGGGCAGCGCCTTCACCCACGCGCCCAACTGGGCCGGCCGCCACTGCGGCGGCAGCAGGCCGGCCTGTAACCAGGCGGCCGGGAGGCCGGCGAAGGGAACGATCCAGTGCACCATCGGCGGGATTATCCCGGCCGCCTGGAGACGACCGCAGGTCAGCCCGGCGGGACAGCCTGGCAGCTCAAGCCGGAGGGTGGTCGGCGCCCGCCAGCGAGCGGCTGAGGATGGCGAGGATGGCCTGGTTACGGGAGCGCTCCGGCAGGCCGCCAAGCGAGGGCAGGCGGCCGGCGACCAGCAGGTCCGCCAGGCCATGGGCCATCGCCCAGACCGCGCCCACATCGACCAAGGCGTCGCGGTCCTTCTCGGGCCGGTTCGGGTTGCCCGTAGCGCCCGCCACATGACGCACCAGGTCTTCAAAGGCCTGTTGCGCCGCCCGGCCCAGACGTTCGCTGGCGAAATCAGGCCGGGTGGAGCCGAACATCAGCCGGAAGACCGCAGGGTTTTCCATCGCAAAGGCCACGTACCCCAGCCCCAGCGCCTGCAGCTGCGCGCGCGGTTCGCGCCGGGCCTTCTGGCGAAACATCTCCTGCCGCGCCAGAAAGCGCTCGAAACCCCGTGCGGCCAGTGCCGTGAGCAGCCCGTCGACATCACGGAAGTGGTGCGCCGGGGCGGCATGGCTGACGCCCGCGCGCTTGGCCACACCCCGCAGGGAAAAGCCTTCGATGCCTTTCTCGGCGAGTTCGACCTCGCCGGCGTCGAGCAAGGCGTTGGCCAGGTCCCCATGGTGGTAGGGGCGTGGCTTCGGCGGTTCGGCGGTCTGCTCGGTATCGGCGTCCATGCCTCAGTGTCGCCCGCACCACTGACACCGTCAAGATATATGTTGACATCGACAAGTTTTCTGAACAAAATCTTTTCAATGTCAAGAAATGGGCCGCCATCTGGACCATCAGGCGTCTGGCAGCCACCTCTGACCAAGCCCTCACCGCCCACAAGGAGTCACCATGAGCAGCGCACGCAAGACCACCTGGATGTTCGGCCTCTCGCTGATATGCGCGGCAGTCACCCTGCACGCGCCAGCAGCGCGCGCGCAGGCCGACGCGGGGTACACGATTCGGGTGGACGTCTCGGAGTTCCGCAGCACACAGGGAACGCTGAACTGCCGCTTGTTCACCCAGCCGGCCGACTTCCCTGATGGGGAGGGGGTGGCCAACGTCCGCGCGACCATTGCAGGCAGGCAGGCCCGTTGCGTGTTCAGCAACCTCGCGCCAGGCACCTATGCCGTGGCGGTGGTGCACGACGAAAACGGCAACGGGCGCCTGGACAAGAACCTGCTGGGCGTGCCCAGCGAGGGCTACGGGGTGTCCCACAACCGCACCTACGCGCTGTCCAGCTCCAAATGGGAGGAGTCCAGGTTCAGCGTCACCAGCGCCGAGCCCATGGTGATGCGGGTCAACCTGCGCTACTGAGGCCTTGCGCCCGGGGCTGGCCGGCGACATCCCCTCGCGCCTTGGTTAGCATGGGCCCCGCATGAACCACGCACCCCTTCCCTGATGGCGCCCTACGAATGGCAGATCGGCTGGCGATACACCCGCGCCGGGCGCACGGGCCGGCGCAACGGCTTCATCTCCTTCATCTCCGGCGTGTCCATGCTGGGCATCGCGCTGGGGGTGGCCGCGCTCATCATCGTGCTGTCGGTGATGAACGGCTTCCAGAAGGAGGTGCGCGACCGCATGCTCAGCGTCATCCCGCACATCGAGGTCTTCAGCGCCGACGGCAATGCCCTGGCGGACTGGCAGGCTGTAGCCCAGGCGGCGCGCTCCAACCCTGAAGTGATCGGTGCCTCGCCCTTCATTGCCATGCAGGTGTTGGTCTCGCGCGGGGAGACCCTGCGCGGGGCCATCGTGCGCGGCATCTCGCCAGCGGAAGAGGCCACCGTCACCACCCTGGGCGCGCAGTTGAAGGACACGGCCTTCGCCACCCTGCAACCCGGGCAGTGGAACATCGTGCTGGGCGTGGAGCTCGCACGGGCCCTGGGTGTGGGAGTGGGCGACAAGGTCACGGTGGTGGCGCCCAGCGGGCAGGTCACACCGGCCGGCGTGGTGCCGCGCCTGAAGCAGTTCACCGTCACCGGCACCTTCGAGGCCGGGCACTTCGAGTACGACAGCGGCCTGGCCCTGGTGCATGTGGACGACGCCGCGCGCCTGTTCCGCCTGGAGGGCCCCACGGGCGTGCAGTTGAAGGTGGCCGACGTGCAAGCTGCGCGTGCGATCGCCGGCTCGCTCATCGACCGCCTGCCGGGCGGCCTGATGGTGCGCGACTGGACCCGCACGAACCGCCACTGGTACGACGCCGTGCAGATCGAAAAACGCATGATGACCATCATCCTCACGCTGATCGTGGCGGTGGCGGCCTTCAACCTGGTCAGCACCCTGGTGATGACCGTGACCGACAAGCGCGCCGACATCGCCATCCTGCGCACGCTGGGCGCGAGCCCGGCCTCGGTGATGGGCATCTTCGTGGTGCAGGGGGCGCTGGCCGGCATCATCGGCACGCTGTCCGGTGTGGGCCTGGGGCTGCTGGTGGCGCTGAACATCGACGTCATCGTGCCGGCCATCGAGCGCGCCCTGGGTGTGGCCTTCCTGCCCGGCAGCATCTACCTCATCAACAAGATGCCCAGCCAGCCCCTGGCCAGCGACATCGTGCCCATCACCCTGATCTCGCTGGCACTGGCTTTTGCCGCCACGCTCTACCCCAGCTGGCGCGCCAGCCGGGTGAACCCGGCACAGGCGCTGCGCTATGAGTGAGCGCAGCCTGCAACCCGTGCTGCAGGCCACCGGCCTGCACAAGCGTTTCCACGAAGGCGGTGCGGATGGCCTGGACGTCACGGTGCTGCGCGGCGTGGACCTCACCGTGCACGCCGGCCAGACCGTGGCCGTGGTGGGCCCCTCAGGTGCGGGCAAGAGCACCCTGCTGCACCTGCTGGGCGGGCTGGAGGCACCCGATGCCGGCCGCGTGGCGCTGATGGGCCGCGACTTCGCCGCCATGGGGGCCGCCGAACAGGGACGCTGGCGCAACCTGCACCTGGGCTTCGTCTACCAGTTCCACCACCTGCTGCCGGAGTTCAGCGCGCTGGACAACGTGGCCATGCCGCTGCGCATCCGCCGCCAGAGCGTGGCGCAGGCGCGCGAGGCGGCCCAGGCTATGCTGGCGCGCGTGGGCCTGGCTGACCGAGGCCGCCATCACCCGTCGCAGCTCTCGGGCGGCGAGCGGCAGCGGGTGGCCATCGCCCGCGCGCTGGTTACCCGCCCGGCGTGCGTGCTGGCCGACGAGCCCACCGGCAACCTGGACCGCGCCACGGCCGACACCGTGTTCTCGCTCATGCTCAGTCTGGCGGCTGAGCAGGGCACGGCCTTCGTGGTGGTCACGCACGACCCCGGACTGGCGGCGCGCTGCGGCGACACCCTGACGCTGCAACGCTGACCGTGACGAGCAGCGCGCAGCGCAAGCTCAGCACAGGAAGGGCCAGGTTCCTACAATGCAACCGTGAACCTGATCAACGCTGACCTGCACTGCCACTCCACCGTGTCTGACGGCACGATGGAGCCTGAAGCCCTGGCGCAACGCGCCAAGGCCAACGGCGTGGAGTTGTGGGCGCTGACCGACCACGACGAAGTCAAGGGCCAGCACCGCGCCATGGCCGCGGCTGCGGCCTTGGGGATGGACTATCTGACGGGTTGCGAGATCTCGGTGACTTTCGCCGATGTCACCGTGCACATCGTCGGGCTGGGCTTCGACGCCGACAACGAGGCGCTGAGCAAGGGCCTGGCCGCCACCCGCGGCGGCCGCGCCGAGCGGGCCCGCGAGATGAGCGACGGCCTGGCCCAG
>JBIKMY010000216.1:0-4393 GCA_044358945.1 Rubrivivax sp. | reverse complement strand
ATAGGTGGGCGGGGTGTTGAACATCGAATCATGCTCGGCCACCACCGCGTAGTCGAAAGCGCTGGGCGTGCAGGGCAGGGCGTGGCCGATCAGGTCCTCGCGCACGATCACGATGGTCAGGCCCGCCGGGCCGATATTCTTCTGCGCGCCAGCGTAGATCAGCCCGTACTTCGACACGTCCACGGGCTTCGAGAGGATCTCGCTGGACATGTCGGCCACCAGCGGCACGTCGCCCACGTCAGGGGTGTGGTGGTACTGCACGCCGCCGATGGTCTCGTTGGAACAGATGTGGACGTAGGCGGCCTGCGGGTCGAGTTGCCAGGTCTCGCGCGCCGGGATGGTGGTGTAGCCGCTGGCCTGGGCGGTGGCGGCCACGTTCACGCGGCCGTAGCGCTGGGCCTCCTCGATGGAGCGGCGCGACCATTCGCCCGTGTCGATGTAGTCGGCACTGGCCTTGCCGCGCAGCATGTTCATCGGGACGATGGCGTTCTCGGCGATGGCCCCGCCCTGCATGAAGAGGGTCTTGTAGTTCGAGGGGATGTCCAGCAATTCGCGCAGCAGGGCCTGGGCCTGCGCGTGGATGGACATGAACTCCTTGCCCCGGTGGCTCATCTCCATGACGGATACGCCGCTGCCGCGCCAGTCCAGCATCTCAGCGGCAGCCTGGCGCAGCACGGGTTCGGGCAGGGCGGCGGGGCCGGCGCTGAAGTTGAAGACTCGGGTCATCGGTACGGGGCTCCAGGGTCGGCAGGGGGCAGGAAACGGATGGCCATGGATTATGTTGCGCTCCGCTGCGCCGCTTGCCTCGATAGGCAGACAATGCGAAAGCCGCAATGCCATCAGGGCTTTCGGGTTTCTGACCCTTCCATGCCTTCCGTCCCCATGTCCCCCACCTCCTCGCCTATTGCCAACCACCGCTCTTCGAGCTGGATGTCCCGGTTCACCATCGGCCAGCGTCTGGTGCTGCTGACGGTGGTGCCTTTGGTCATGTTCACCGCCTTCGCGGGCTGGTTGTGGTGGTCCCTGGGTGGCGTGCGCGAGGACGTGCAATCGCACCTGACCGAGCAGGTCGAGATGGCCTTCGTGGCCAAGGCCCTGGAGCGCGACGTGATCCAGGTGCAGCAGTACTTGCAGGATGTGTCCGCCACGCGGGGTCAGGACGGGCTGGATGACGGCTTCAAGAAGGCCGGGGCGAGTGCCGAGTCCTTCGCCAAGGGGCTGGCCCGCCTGGAGGACTACCTGCGTCGCCACGAGGCGCGGGAGGAACTGGCCACGGTGGCCCAGGTTCGCACCGACTTCCAGGCCTACTTCTCGGTGGGTGAGCGCATGGCGCAGGCCTATGTCAGAGGCGGGCCTCCGGAAGGCAACCCCATGATGGAGCCCTTCGACCAGGCGGCCGAGGCCCTGCAGAAGAGCCTGGGCTTGCTGGTGGACAGGGCCACCGCCGACATGCGCCAGGAGGTGGCCGGCGTGGCGGCAGATGCGCAGCAGCTGCGTGTGTGGGCCGCTGCCCTGTGCGCCGCAGTGGCCGTGCTGGCTGGGCTGCTGGGTTGGCGCATTGCCCGCAGCATCACCGTGCCCCTGGGTGGCGCCGTGGCCGCGCTGGGCCGTGTGGCCGAGGGCGATCTGGGCTTCGACATCCCGGTGCGTGGCCGCGACGAGACCGCCGCCCTGATGTCCTCCATGCGCAGCATGCAGGAGCATCTGCGCCGCATCGCTTCGGGTGTGCGCGAGAACGCCGAGAAGGTGGCCACGGCCAGCCAGCAGATCGCCCAGGGCAACCACGACTTGAGCGTGCGCACCGAAGAGCAGGCCAGCGCGGTGCAGCGCACCGCCTCTTCCATGCTGGAACTCGGAACCACGGTCAGCCTCACCACCGACAGCGCCCGGGAAGCCGACACCTTGGCGCAGAGCACGTCAGCGGTGGTGGTGCGTGCCGGTGACATGGTGCAGGCCATGGTGCACACCATGCAGGGCATCAACCAGAGTTCACGCCGCATCAGCGACATCATCAGCGTCATCGACGGCATCGCCTTCCAGACCAACATCCTGGCCTTGAACGCCGCCGTCGAGGCGGCGCGCGCGGGCGAGCAGGGAAGAGGCTTTGCCGTGGTGGCCTCCGAGGTGCGCAGCCTGGCCCAGCGCAGCGCCGAGGCGGCACGCGAGATCAAGGCCCTCATCACCGACAGCGTCAAGCGCGTGGAGTCGGGTGCCGACCAGGTGGACCAGTTGGGCGCCACCATGCGCGAGGTGGTGACGTCCATCCAGCGCGTGGCGGGGTTGATCGGCGGCATCACCCAGGCCACCCGTCAGCAGCGCCAGGGCATCGAGCAGATCGGCTCTGCGGTCCACGGCATCGAATCCACCACCCAGCACAACGCGGCGCTGGTGGAGGAGAGTGCAGCCGCCGCCCAGAGCCTGAGCGAGCAGGCCCGGCACCTGCTGGAACTGGCCTCGGTGTTCCGTCTGGGCAGCGCAGATCTCAGGGCGGTGGTGCGCAGCCCGGGGCGAGGCGGGCCTTCAGCAGTTTCGCAGGTGACACCCCATCGCCCGGCGCTGGGTGGCACCCCGGGGCCGGCGATCGAGCACGCAGGAAACTGACGTCAGGCCATCGTCCGATGTCCCTGCCGGGACTTCGGACGGCGGGGCTTGCCCTGGCAGGGCTGCGGGTGCGACCATGCGAACTCCCACCAGAGTGACCACCCGCAGGAGACAAGCACCATGGCCAAGACCTTTTTCGACCAGGACGCCCTGATCAGCGCTTTCGAGAACGCCACCGCCCAGCAGAGCACCCAGCTGCGCCAAGCCGTTCACGGCGCCACGCTGCAGGCCCTGCAAGGCCGTGAGATGACGATGAAAAACGTGCGTGCGGCGGTCAGGTCCGTGGCCGAGGCCGCCAGCACGGGCGCGGCTCGCAACCTGAACCCGGGCATTGACGTCGAGGCGATGCTCGACAAGGCCGTGGCGGGCATGGACGACGCGCTGCTCAAGGCCGTGGAGGCGCACCGCGCGGCCTTGCAGCAGTTGGCCGCCCAGGGCGCCGACCTGCGCGAAAAGCACCTGCGCAAGGCGCTGGACGACCTGGAGCACTTCGAGGACTCCATGGTCGCGGCGCTGAAGAAGGCGGCCAGCGGCGCCGCCGGCGCCCCGCTGGGTGACGCCTGGGGCCAGGTGCTGCAGCGCATGCAGCAGGCGGGCGGCACCGCCGCCGGTGCGCAGGCCGCTGCCACGGTGGAGCAGATGGTCGACCAGATGCACAGCGCCGTGCGCTCCAGCCGCGCCGCCGGCATGCGCGCGGCCCAGGCTCTGGCCGAAAGCTACTCCGCCATGGTCAGCGGCGTGCTCATCGGCATGTCCCAGGCTATGCGGCAGACCTCTGCGCCAACCAAAACCCCAGGCAGCGCCGGCCGCAAGGCGAAGTAGGCCCCCCTGCGGGTTCCCGCCGATGACCGCTGGGTCGGACGCTGCCTACACTGCCGCCCATGAAAGACGTCGTCATCTCCGGCACCGGCCTGTACCGGCCGCCGCACATCATCACCAACGCGGAGCTGGTGGAGGCGTTCAACGCTTACGCCGCTCTGCAAAACGAGAAGAACGCCCAGCGCATTGCCGCCGGCGAGGTCGAGCCCATGGTCGGCTCGTCGGTGGAGTTCATCGAGAAGGCCTCGGGCATCCGCCAGCGCTACGTGCTGGACAAGGACGGCGTGCTGGACCCGCAGCGCATGCGCCCGCACTTCGACCCGCGCGTTGACGACCAGCTCTCGCTGATGGCCGAGATCGGCGTGCAGGCCGCGCAGCAGGCGCTGGCCGCTGCCGGCAAGCAGGGCTCGGATGTGGACGCCGTGCTGTGTGCAGCGGCCAACATGCAGCGCGCCTACCCGGCCATGGCCATCGAGATCCAGCAGGCCCTCGGCGCGCGCGGCTACGGCTTCGACATGAATGTGGCTTGCTCGTCGGCCACCTTCGCGCTGGAGCAGGCGGTCAACGCCATCCGCTGCGGTACGGCGTCCTGCGTACTGGTGGTGAACCCCGAGATCACCTCGGCCCACCTGGAGTGGCGTGACCGCGACTGCCACTTCATCTTCGGTGATGTCTGCACGGCGGTGATCGTGGAGGCCGCTGACACCGCCGTTGCAGCCGACCGCTGGCAGGTGCTGGGCACGCGCCTGGTGACCCAGTTCTCCAACAACATCCGCAACAACGCGGGTTTCATGAACCGCTGCGAGGACACCGACCCCGACGCCCGCGACAAGACCTTCCGCCAGGAAGGGCGCAAGGTGTTCAAGGAAGTGGTGCCCATGGCCGCCGCCCACATCGAGCAGCACCTGGCGGACCTGGGCCACCAGCCCGCGCAAGTGCGGCGCTACTGGCTGCACCAGGCCAACCTGGGCAT
>JBIKMY010000215.1:0-4394 GCA_044358945.1 Rubrivivax sp. | reverse complement strand
AACTTGGGCACGTCCAGGCGTTGCGGATGCAAGGTGGCAGGCTTCATGCACGGCAGTGTAGGAGCAGGCGTCAAGGGGTCCCCGCACGCGACAATCCGGTCATGACCAATTCCTGCCCTCCCCTGGTCCTGGCGTCCACCTCTCGGTACCGGCGTGAACTCCTGAGCCGGCTGCGCGTGCCGTTTGCGGTAGAGCCCCCGGGCGTGGACGAAACACCGCTGCCGGGGGAGACGCCCGCCGCGCTGGCACGGCGGCTGGCCGTGGAAAAGGCCCGGGCGGTGGCCGCGCGCCACCCGGGCGCCGTGGTCATCGGCTCGGACCAGGTGGCCGACCTCGCTGGCCAGCCCCTGGGGAAGCCGGGCAACCATGCCCGCGCCGTGGAACAGTTGCAGCGCATGAGCGGTCAGCGCGTGGTGTTCCAGACCGCGCTGGCCGTGGTGCGTCAGGACATCGGCTTCGAAGCCGTGGACCTCGCGGCCGTGACCGTCCACTTCAGAACCCTGTCTGAGGCCGACATCGAGACTTATCTTCACCTGGACGAGCCCTACGACTGCGCAGGAAGCGCCCGCAGCGAGTCCCTCGGCGTGGCGCTGCTGGCGTCCATCGATTCCGACGACCCCACAGCCCTGGTGGGCCTGCCGCTGATCCGGACCTGCGCGATGCTGCGAGCCGCAGGGCTGGACCCCCTGGTGGCCGCCGCCACGCCGCGCGCATGAGCACGGGGGTCGGCAAGGCTCCGGCCGAATCCGGCGCCAGCCCCCGGGGCCGGCTGATCCTGGTGCCCAACGCACTGGATCTGGGCAGTCCGACCGGCGATCTGAGCGATGTCTTGTCCGATGGCGTGCTGCGCCAGGCGGCTGCCCTGGGCCATTGGGCGGTGGAAGATGCCCGCAGCACGCGCGCCTTTCTCAAGCGCGTGTCGGCGCGACACCCCTTGTGCCAGCCCCTGCAGTCCCTGCAGATCGTGGAGATGCCCCGGCCGCAGAAGGGCCGGCCCGTGGGCGGCTGCGCGGCGGCTTCTGCGGAGGCCGGCGCGCAAGACGCCTGGTCTGCACTGCTGGCGCCTGCCCACGCAGGCCATGACCTGGGCGTGCTGTCGGAAGCCGGCCTGCCCGGCGTGGCCGATCCCGGGGCACGACTGGTGGACGCCGCCCATCGCAGCGGACTGGAGGTGGTGGCCCTGCCCGGTCCCAGTTCCCTGGTCCTGGCCCTGGCCGCCAGCGGCTTGCAGGGGCAGCAGTTCGCCTTCGTGGGCTACCTGCCGCAGGAGCCGGAAGCCCGGGCACGCCGGATCCGCGAACTCGAGGCCCTGTCGCGCAAGGCGGACCAGACGCAACTGCTGATCGAGACGCCCTATCGCAACCTGGCGGTCTTAGAGGCCTTGCTGACCCATCTGGCGCCTGCCACCCGGCTGTCGATCAGCATCGGCCTCACCTTGCCCGGGGGCTACAGCCGAACCGCACCCGTGGCGCAGTGGCGCCAGACCCCCCCTGCATTGAGCGACCGCATGCCGGCGGTCTTCGGCCTGCTCGCGCGCTGAACTGCGCGGACAATGCGGGCCTCCTTCAGATCCTTCAGGCCCTGAGATGACCCTTCTCGTCACTGGCGGTGCCGGCTTCATCGGCAGCAATTTCGTGCTGGACTGGTTCAGCGCTGCGCAGGCCACCGACGAGCCCGTGGTCACGCTGGACGCCCTGACCTACGCCGGCAACCCGGAGAACCTGGCCGCCCTGCGCGGCGATGCCCGTCACACCCTGGTGCAGGGCGACATCTGCAACCGGGCGCTGGTGGATCAATTGCTGGCCCAGCACCGCCCCCGCGCCATCGTGCACTTCGCCGCAGAGAGCCACGTGGACCGCAGCATCCACGGCCCTGGCGCCTTCATCCGCACCAATGTGGAAGGCACCTTCACGCTGCTGGAAGCCGCGCGAGCCTACTGGGGCAGCCTGGAAGCTGCCGACAAGGCGGCGTTCCGCTTCCACCACGTCTCCACCGACGAGGTCTACGGCAGCCTGGGGCCGAACGATGCCGCCTTCACCGAGACCCACCCCTACGAGCCCAACAGCCCCTACTCGGCCAGCAAGGCTGCCAGCGACCACCTGGTGCGCGCCTGGCACCACACCTACGGGCTGCCGGTGCTCACCACCAACTGCTCCAACAACTATGGGCCGTTCCACTTCCCCGAGAAGCTGATCCCGCTGATGATCGTCAACGCCCTGGCCGGCAAGGCCCTGCCGGTGTACGGCGACGGCCAGCAGGTGCGCGACTGGCTGTACGTGGGCGACCACTGCAGCGCCATCCGCGCGGTGCTGGCGGGTGGCCGCCCCGGGGAGGTCTACAACATCGGCGGCTGGAACGAGAAGCCCAACCTGGAGATCGTGCACACGGTGTGCGCGCTGCTGGACGAACTGGCGCCGGCCCCTTCGCGTGGCCCGCGGGGCGTTGTCAGCGCCGCCACCGGCCAGCCTGTGCAGCGCTACGCCGAGCTCATCACCCATGTGAAGGACCGACCCGGCCACGACCGGCGCTACGCCATCGATGCGCGCAAGATCGAGCGCGACCTGGGCTGGCGCCCGGCCGAGACTTTTGACACGGGCATCCGCAAGACGGTGCAGTGGTACCTGGCCCATGGCGACTGGGTGGCGCGCGTGCAAAGCGGCGCCTACCGGGACTGGGTGGCCACGAACTACGCCGCGCGCTGACGCGATGGGCGCCATGAAGATCCTGCTGCTGGGCAGCAACGGACAGGTGGGCTGGGAACTGCAGCGCAGCCTGGCACCGCTGGGCGAGGTGGTGGCACTGCAGCGGGACGCAGCTGCCAACCCGCCAGGCTTGTGCGGCAACCTGGAAGACGTGCAAGCCCTGGCACGCACCGTTCGCGCCGTAGCGCCCACGGTCATCGTCAACGCTGCCGCCTACACCGCCGTCGACAAGGCCGAGAGCGACGCCGAGCGCGCCAGGACCGTCAACGCCACCTCCCCCGGCCTGCTGGCCCGCGAGGCCGCAGCCCTGGGCGCCTGGCTGGTGCACTACAGCACCGACTACGTCTTCGACGGCAGCGGCGAGCAGCCCTGGCACGAGGACGACGCCACCGCACCCTTGAGCGTCTACGGCCGTACCAAGTGGGAAGGCGAGCAGGCCATCCGCACCAGCGGCTGCCACCACCTCATCCTGCGCACCAGCTGGGTCTACGCCGCACGCGGTGGCAACTTCGCCAAGACCATGCTGCGCCTGGCGGCCGAGCGGGACGAACTGAAGGTCATCGACGACCAGATCGGCGCGCCCACAGGGGCCGATTTGCTGGCCGACGTCACCGCCCTGGTGCTGCACAGATTGCAGTTGCGGCCCGAGCTCGCCGGCACCTACCACTGCGTGGCCGCGGGTCAGACCAGCTGGCACGGTTACGCGCGGCACGTCATCGAATGGGCGCGTGCCCATGGCCGGCCCATCCAGGTGGCGCCTGAAGCCGTGCGGCCGATTCCGACCTCGGGCTACCCCACCCCGGTTCGTCGTCCGCTGAATTCCCGGCTCGACACCTTCAAGCTGCGCCACGCCTTCGGCCTGCACCTACCGGCCTGGCAGCAAGGGGTAGAGCGCATGCTCACGGAGACCTTGACATGAAGCTCGAGTTGAAACCCGAAATGACGCGGGAAATGACACGCAAGGGCATCATCCTCGCCGGCGGCTCCGGCACCCGGCTGCACCCGGCCACGCTGGCCATGAGCAAGCAACTGCTGCCGGTGTACGACAAGCCGATGGTGTACTACCCGCTGACCACGCTGATGCTGGCGGGCATTCGCGACATCCTGGTCATCAGCACGCCGCAGGACACGCCGCGCTTCCAGCACCTGCTGGGCGACGGCGCGCAGTGGGGCTTGAACTTGAGCTACTGCGTGCAGCCCAGCCCCGACGGCCTGGCGCAGGCCTTCATCCTGGGCAAAGACTTTGTCGGTGGCCAGCCCAGCGCGCTGGTGCTGGGCGACAACATCTTCCACGGCCATGACCTGCAGCCCATGCTCAAGCGCGCGGCGGCGCGGCCCGACGGCGCCACCGTCTTCGCCTATCACGTGCACGACCCGGAGCGCTACGGCGTGGTGGAGTTCGACGCCCACAAGCGCGCCCTGTCTATCGAAGAAAAGCCCAAGACTCCGAAGAGCAACTACGCCGTCACGGGCCTGTACTTCTACGACCGACAGGTGTGTGACATCGCCGCCGACATCAAGCCCTCGGCCCGGGGCGAGCTGGAGATCACGACTGTCAATGAACGCTACCTGCACCAGCAGCAACTGAGCGTGGAGATCATGGGCCGCGGCTATGCCTGGCTGGACACCGGCACGCACGACAGCCTGATGGAGGCGGGCCAGTTCATCGCCACGCTGGAAAAGCGCCAGGGC
>JBIKMY010000214.1:0-4412 GCA_044358945.1 Rubrivivax sp. | reverse complement strand
GCAGGCGCCGACGCACGTGGTGCCGGTCTTCGGCGATGTTGGCCAGGTGCGAGAAGTAGCTGAACGCGCGGATCACGCTGACCGTCTGGTCGCCCGAGAGGTTCTTCAACAAACGGTCCAGCGTGCGCCCGGCCTGGGCGTCCTTCTTCAGCCGGAAGGCCACGGCCAATTGCCGCACCTTCTCGATGAGTTCGAAGGTGTCGCGGCCCTCGTGCTCGCGGATGGTGTCACCCAGGATGCGGCCAAGTAACCGGATATCGTCGCGCTGAGCGTCCTGCGCGCTGCTGGAGGAGGGCTTTCCATTGGAGGATTTGCCGGCGCGGGTACGGAGCTTGGCGCCGGCAGTCTGGGAGGAGCGGGGCATCTGCAGGCCTCTGCGATGTAACCAGGTTACAGATTCTGCACGCAAGCCTTGTGCCTGATCGACGCATCTGCGGTTTGGGTTGACACCTGTCGGTGACAACCCTGCCTGATTTCCGGTGCCGTGGCCCGGATAATCGCCGGATGAGCGCCAAGACCATCATCGCCACCCGAGAAAGCCGACTGGCCCTGTGGCAGGCCCAACACGTGCGGGACCTGCTGCAGACGCAGTTCGGTCGCGAGGTGGAATTGCTGGGCATGACGACCCAGGGCGACCAGATCCTGGACCGTGCCCTGTCCAAGGTGGGCGGCAAGGGCCTGTTCGTCAAGGAACTGGAGACGGCCCTGGAAGAGGGCCGGGCCCACCTGGCCGTCCACTCGCTCAAGGACGTGCCCATGGACCTGCCGCCGGGCTTCGTGCTGGCGGCGGTGCTGGAGCGCGAAGATCCTCGCGACGCCTTCGTCTCCAACCGCTACGACGACCTCTCGGCCCTGCCGCCTGGCGCCTGCGTGGGCACCTCCAGCCTGCGCCGCGTCGTGCAGCTGCTCAGCGAGCGTCCTGACCTGCGCATCGAGCCGCTGCGCGGCAACCTGGATACGCGGCTGCGCAAGCTGGACGAAGGTGGTTTTGACGCCATCGTGCTGGCCGCTGCGGGTTTGAAGCGCCTGGGTCTGGCAAGCCGCATTCGAGGCGTGTTCGAAGTGGACCGGATGATCCCGGCGGCCGGGCAAGGGGCCCTGGGTATCGAGGTCCGTGAAGACGCCCGCGAGTTGCAGGAGTTGCTGGCCCAGACCGTGCACCGGCCCACCTGGCTGGCGGCGCATGCCGAGCGGGCTGTCTCGCGCGCCCTGGGCGGCAGTTGCAGCATGCCTCTGGCCGCCCATGCCACTTGGGAAGGGGGCACCCTTCATCTGGAGGCTGCGCTGGGACACGCCCAGCAGCCGACCCTGTCCTTGCTGCGCTTCACCGTGGAAGGCGCACCGGCTGATGAGGCCTCGGCGCGGCGCCTGGGCGAGGAAGCCGCGCAGGGCCTGCGCCTCGCAGGTGCCTCAGGCTATCTTGGGGCTGCCTGACCGGTTGTGAACCGGCCGCGCGTGATCGTCACCCGGCCCCGCGCCCAGGCGGCGCCCTGGGTCCGGGCCTTGCAGGCGCAGGGGTTCCAGGCGCAGTCGCTGCCCCTGATCGACATCGCGGCCGCGCCAGATGCCTCCTCCGTGGTAAGGGCCTGGCACCGCCTGCCGTCGGTGGACTTCGTGATGTTCGTCAGCGCGAACGCCGTGGCCCAGTTCTTCGCGCTGCGGCCGTCCGGGGCCTTGTGGCCGGCCGGGCTGCAGGCCGGCAGCACGGGGGCGGGCACCACGGCCGCGCTGTGCCAGTGCGGGGTGCCAGCGCAGGCCATCGTGCAGCCGGCCCTGGGTGAGCCCAGCGAATCAGAGGCGCTGTGGCGCCAGTTGTCAGGCCAGTCCTGGGAAGACCGGCGTGTCCTGGTGGTGCGTGGCGAAGAAGGCCGGAACTGGCTGGCACAGCAGTTCGGGCAGGCAGGTGCGGCGGTGGAGTTTCTGGTGGCCTACCAGCGGCGCCTGCCGGTGCTCGATGAGGCAGAGTCCGCGCTGCTGGCCGCCGCCGCGGCCGACCCCGTGGGCCATGTCTGGTTGTTCAGCAGTTCCGAGGCGGTGGCGCACCTTTGCAGGCTGAGCCCGCAGGCCGATTGGTCCGCCAGCCGCGCGGTGGCCACGCATGCGCGCATCGCCGCGGTTGCACGCGCGGCGGGCTTTGCTCAAGTTCTGGAGGTGGCACCCCAGTTGGAGGCCGTGGCTGCTGCCTGCGCCCACCTAGAATCTTTCGGGTGTTGAACGACGCCTCCTCCCCTGCGCAGCCGGCCTCCGTGTCTGGCGCCGTGCCGTCCGAACAGCCCGAACAACCGGCTGGTGCGCCCGCTCCCTCGCCGGCCGCGCCCCTCGAGGCTGCGGCCGCCCCTGTCGGCGCTTCGGCGACTGTACAAACGACGCGCGTATCCTCGGCCACCCGTTGGATCCTCGCGGCACTGGCGGTGCTGGCGGCTTCAGCCCTGGGGCTGGCCTGGAACACACAGCAGCGGCTCAAGGCCGCGGAACTGGAGATCGTCAAGCGTCAGCAGGACTCGGGCTCCCAGGCGGCAGAGGCGCGCCTCATGGCCCGGCAGGCGGAAGCCACCGCGCGCGAGAACGCCGCTAAGGTGGCCCTGCTGGAGGCCCGCGTGGCCGAGACCTCGCTGCAGCGCAGTCAACTCGAAGAGTTGATCCAGTCCTTGTCCCGCTCGCGCGACGAGAACGTGTTGTCCGATGTAGAAGCCGCCTTGCGCCTGGCCTTGCAGCAGGCGGCCATCACCGGCAGTGCGGAGCCCCTGCTGTCGGCCCTGCGCCAGGCCGAAGAGCGCCTGGCCCGCTACCCGCAGCCGCGCATGGAGCGCGTGCGCAGGGCGGTGCTGCAGGACCTGGACCGCGTCAAGGCGGCGGGCACGGTGGATGTCCAGAGCCTGGCGATCCGCATCGATGAGTCCGTTCGTGCGGTGGACGACCTGCCTCTGCTGGCCGCCATCGACCGCCGCGGGGTGTCACGCGAAGGGCCTGCCCGGGCGGCGGCGGCTTCTGCCCCGGCCGGCGGTGGTGCCGCATCGAGCCCCGGGCCGCAGTGGCTGGATGCCCGTGTCCGTTCCCTGCTCGGTCAGTTCTGGGAGGAGGTGCGCGGCCTGGTGCGCGTGACCCGCGTCGATGAGCCGGAGGCCGCGTTGCTCGCGCCAGAGCAGGCCTTCTTCCTGCGTGAGAACCTCAAGCTGCGCCTGCTCAACGCCCGGCTGGCCCTGCTGAGCCGGCAGTTCGACACCGCGCATGCCGATCTGCGCGAGGCGCAGTCCGCGCTGGACCGCTACTTCGACAAGGGGTCGCGCCGTGTGGATCTCGTGCGCGAGCAGTTGCGCCAGGTGGCACAGCAGGCGCGGCAGGTCTCGGTGCCCCGGCCTGATGCCACGCTTGCGGTGCTGGCCACGGCCGTGGCCGGTCGCTGACCGGGGCGTTCCTGCATGCGCGCGGTCGTCTGGGTCGTCCTGCTCTTCGTGGTGGCCGTGGTCGCCGCCACGACGCTGGGCACCAATGACGGACTGGTGTCGGTGGCCTGGGGCGGCTGGCGGGCTGACCTGTCGCTGAACCTGTTCATCCTGCTGGTGCTGGGCGTGTGCTTCCTGATCATGGGCTCCACCCGTGCCATCGACAGCCTGCTGACCCTGCCCACCCGCGCAGCCGAATGGCGGGCACTGCAGCGTGAGCGCGCGGCGCAGCGCGCCCTGCGCGAAGCCCATCTGGAGTTCGACGCGGCCCGCTACCTGCGTGCGCAGCGGGCCGCCGAGCGCGTGCTGGGCTTCACACGCGCCTGGCCCCCCATTCCCGAAGCCGACGAACTCAGCCTCATGGCCCTGCTGATGTCTGCCGCCAGTCTGCACCGCTTGCAGGACAGGGAAGGCCGCCAGCGCGCGCTTGAACAGGCGCTGCAACTGGCGGGGCGGGTCAAGGGCCGGCCTGGGGCCGAGGCGCCGCTGCTGCGTGCCGCCGAGTGGGCCCTGGAAGACCGCGACGCCGCGGCCGCCCACCGCTGGCTGGATGTGCTGCCGCCAGGCGTGGCGCGGCGCACCCAGGCCCTGCGGCTGAAGCTTCAGGCGGCCCGCCTGGCAGCCCAGCCCGCTGAGGCGCTGAAGACAGCCCGGCTGCTGGCCAAGCACCAGGCGTTCCCCAGCACGGCAGCCCCCGGCCTGCTGCGAACCCTGTGCATGCAGGTGCTGGATGCCTCACATGACGCGGAACAACTGCGCCAGGCGTGGTTGGCGCTGGAGCCCGCGGACCGGCGCGATGCCCTGCTGGTGGCCCATGCGTGCCGGCGCGCCGCCGGGCTGGGCGCTGCCGCCGATGGCCGCAACTGGGCCCGTCCCTTCTGGGACCGGCTGTCCGAGTTGTCTGAACAGGAGCGTTCGGCCTTGGCGCTGGCGCTGTGCGACAGCCTGGACGGGGTGGGGTCCGAGTGG
>JBIKMY010000213.1:0-4425 GCA_044358945.1 Rubrivivax sp. | reverse complement strand
CACCTCGGCGCTGGTGCACACCGGCCGCACCGAGGCCACGGGTACCGCCGGTGGCCTGCTGCAGGCGAACGTGCGCAACCTCATCGACGCCGGGCAGTGGGACGCCTCGGGCACCCACACCGGGGGGCAGGTGCGGGTGCAGGCCACGGGCTCGGTGGAGCAGACGGCTGCGGGGCACTGGCGCGCCGACGGTGGCGTGCAGGGCGGGCAGGTGCGGGTGACCGCGGGCAACGGCGCGTGGCTGTCGGGCCGGGCCAGCGCCGAGGGCTCGGGCGCCGAGGGCCGGGGCGGCGTGGTGGCGCTGACCGCCCCCACGCTGACGCTGGCCGGGGCACAGGTCAGCGCCGACGGGCAGGCTGGCGGCGGCACGGTGCACGTGGGCGGGGGCTGGCAGGGGCGCGACGCAAGCCTGGCCAATGCCACCACCACCACGGTGAACCCCTCCAGCGTGCTGAGCGCGGCGGCGCGCCAGGCGGGCGACGGGGGCGAGGTGGTGGTGTGGTCCCAGGAGGCCACGGTTTTTGGGGGGCGTATTGACGTCAGCGCCGGGGCGCAGGGCGGCGACGGCGGGCGTGCCGAGGTCTCCAGCCACGGCCGCTTGGTCTATGGCGGCCAGGTCATCACCCAGGCCCCGCGCGGGCGCCCGGGCCAGTTGCTGCTGGACCCGCGCAACCTCACCATCGATGACAGCGCCGGCAACACAGGCGTCCAGGGCACGGATCTGACCTACCCCGGCCATGCCGAGGGCGATCAGCACGGCAGTGGCGGCTTCTTGGTCCTGAGCGGCGGCAACATCGTGGTGGCCAGCCCGGGCGATGACCGGGTGGCCACGGATGCCGGCGCGGTGCGCCTGTACAAGCCCGACGGCACACTGCTCTCGACGCTCACCGGCTTTCAGGCGAATGACCAGGTGGGTATTCCGAACGAGGAATTCAGCAACATCACCCCCCTCACCAACGGCCACTTCGTGGTGGCGAGTCCCAATTGGAACAATGGCACTGTCGCCTTCGCGGGTGCCGTCACTTGGGGTCACGGCACCAGCGGCGTGAGCGGCGTCGTCTCCAGCAGCAACAGCCTCGTCGGGATTTCTGAATACGACCAGGTGGGATATGGCGGCGTCACCGCACTACGCACCAACGGAAATTACGTGGTGTCCAGTCCCACTTGGCAGAACATGGACATGGACGTGGGCTACGGCGGTGCCGTCAACGCTGGCGCCGTCACCTGGGGCAGCGGCACCAGCGGCGTCAGGGGTGTGGTCTCCAGCAGCAACAGCCTCGTCGGGACTTCGGAAGACGACAATGTCGGCAGCGGCGGCATCACCGCCCTCTCCAACGGCAACTATGTGGTGCGCAGCCCCGACTGGAGCAACCAAAAGGGCGCCGCCACCTGGGGCAGCGGCACCAGCGGCGTGAGCGGCGAGGTGTCCAGCAGCAACAGCCTGGTCGGGACCATATCCGGCGACGAGGTGGGGGCTGCCATGCTGGGCCTCGCAGACGGCAACTACGTGCTCTCAGCTCCCGCCTGGAGCTACGGCACGGGCGCCGTCACCTGGGGCAGCGGCACCAGCGGCGTCAAAGGGGTGATCTCCAGCAGCAACAGCCTCGTCGGGTCTTCGCCCGGCGACGCCGTCGGGGAACTCCTCATATGGCTGGACAACGGCAACTATGTGGTGGGCAGCCCCGACTGGAGCAACAACAAGGGCGCCGCCACCTGGGGCAGCGGCACCAGCGGAATCACAGGGGTGGTCTCCAGTAGCAACAGCCTCGTTGGCTCCTTGGCGGGCGACCGTGTGGGCACCGATCTTTTCGAGGTGGGCGGCGACCAATCCAACTACGTGGTGGTCAGCCCCAACTGGACAAACGCAGGCGCAGGTTACGCTGGTGCCGTCACCTGGGCCAGCGGCGCCAGCGGCATCACGGGGGTAGTCACCAGCAGCAACAGCCTCGTCGGGTCCTCGGCCAACGACCAGATAGGTAGAGATGGTGTCGTCACACTGACCAATGGCAACTACGTGGTGGTGAGCCCTGGTTGGAAGAACCTGGCCTCGAGTAACGCCGGCTATGGCGGTGCCGTCTCCGCCGGCGCCGTCACCTGGGGCAGCGGCACCAGCGGCGTCAAAGGGGTGGTCTCCAGCAGCAACAGCCTCGTCGGGTCCTCGACTGGTGACTCCATTGGTAACTACGGGGTCACAGCCCTCAGCAACGGTAACTACGTGGTGATCAGTACCTCCTGGAAGAACGGCGCGGCGACTTACGCCGGTGCCGTCACGTGGGGCAGCGGCACCATCGGGGTGAAGGGTGTGGTCTCCAGCAGCAACAGCCTCGTCGGGACCTCTGAAGGCGACCAGGTAGGAAGTGGCGGCGTCACCGCACTGCCCATCAACGGTAACTACGTGGTGGTCAGCCCAAATTGGACCTACTTCTCAGGCCCATACGGCACAGCCGAATCTGCAGGCGCCGTCACCTGGGGCAATGGCGCCAGCGGGGTACAGGGCGTGGTCACCAGCGCCAACAGCCTCGTCGGAACCTCCTCTAATGACTACGTCGGTAACGCCGGCGTCACGGCCCTCAGCAACGGCAACTACGTGGTGGCCAGCCCAAATTGGGCTAACAGCGGTGGCGATGTAACCGACGCTGGTGCGGCGACCTGGGGCAGCGGCACAAGTGGGGTCACGGGGTGGGTCTCCACAAGCAACAGTCTGGTGGGAGGTCAGTCTCACATGGTGGGCGAACAAATCCTCGCGCTCACCAACGGGAACTATGTGGTGCTCAGCCCACAGTGGAGGTCCAACGGTGCCGCCACCTGGGGTGACGGCACCATCGGCGTCAAGGGTCCGGTCACCAGCGAAAACAGCCTGGTCGGGTCTTCCTCTAACGACCAAGTAGGCACCAAAGGCATCGCCCTGAGCACCGGCAACTATGTGGTGGGCAGCCCATATTGGAACCATCCGAACAACAGCTCATCTGGGAACAATGGCAGCGCAGCGGGCGTTGGCGCCGTGACCTGGGGCAATGGCACCAGCGGAGTCAAGGGGGTGGTCTCCAGCAGCAACAGCGTCTTGGGTAACGCGGAAAACGTAGGTTTGGGGGGTGACATCACTGCAGCAGCCGACGGCAGCTTCGCCGTGGCCGGGACAGTGGATGACGACTTCAAGGGCCGGGTGGTCGTCATCCGGGAAGCGGTCACAGGGGTCACGGTCGGCGCCGGCAACATTTACTACGCTGATCAGTCCGGCCAGGACTCCAGGGTCTCGGCCAGCCAATTGGCCGCCCTGCTCAAGGCCGGCACGGCCGTGACGCTGCAGGCCAGCAACGACCTCACCGTCAACAACGCGCTGGACGCCAGTGGCGGAACCGTCACGGGTGGCGCCCTGGCCCTGCACGCCGGCCGCTCGGTGCTGCTCAACGCCTCGATCACCTCGGGCGGCGGCAACGTGCAAGTGGTGGCCAATGACCGGCTGGCCAACGGCGTGGTCGACGACGATCGGGCCGCCGGCGCGGCCGTCATCACCATGGCCTCGGGCACTTCCATCAACGCCGGCACCGGCACGGTGAGCCTGGAACTGCGCGACGGCGCAGGCAAGACCCACACCGCCAGCGGCGACATCACCACAGGCGACATCACGGCCGGGCGCATCAGCGTCATCAACCGCGGGCCTGATGCGGGTTCGGGCGTGGTGCTGCAGGGCACGCTGAACGCGAGCGCGACTGGCGGCGCCCCGGTCACGCTGTTGGTAGCAGGCCAGGACTTCAGCAACCAGACCGGCGCCGGCGCGATGGTGGCCAGCGGCGCGGGCAGCCTGTGGCAGGTGTGGTCCGGCAGCCCTAGCAATGACTTGGTCGGCGGGCTGGCCTTCGACTACAAGCAGTACGGCGCCACCTACGACACCAGCACCGCCTTGGGTACAGGAAAAGGGATGCTGTACAGCCTGGCGCCCGTCCTCACCCCAGGCCTGACAGGCAGCGCCAGCAAGACCTACGACGGCAACACCACCATAGCCTTGTCGGTGGGCAACTACACACTCAGCGGCGCAATAGACGGCGATACGGTTGCGCTGAACAATCCGCCCCTCAGCGGCACCCTGGACAACGCAAACGCCGGCACCGGCAAGACGGTCAGCGTCTCGGGCCTGACGGCCAGTGCAAGCAACGGCACGGCGACGGTGTACGGTTACACGCTGGCAAACAACGCCAGCGTCAGTGCCAACATCGGCACGGTGAGCCCCAAGGCGCTGACGGTGGCCGGCACGAGCGCCGCGGGCAAGACCTACGACGGCAACACCAATGCCGCGATCACGGTGGGCACGCTGTCGGGTCTTGTGGGCACGGAGACGGTGACGGCCACGGCCGCAGGCACCTTCGACAGCAAGGACGCAGGCAGCCGCACGGCCACCGCGACCTACACCCTGGCCAACGGGAACAA
>JBIKMY010000211.1:0-4431 GCA_044358945.1 Rubrivivax sp. | reverse complement strand
GGTCGCAATGGTCGCATGCATGCGCAAGCTCCTGACCATCCTCAATGCAATGGTCAGAAGCGGCAAGCCGTGGGATCAGGCGCTTCATTTGGGTTGACGTTCAAGACGGTTGCTGTGGAAGCGCGCCGCGCCGAGCAACTGGTACGCAAGGGCGACCCCGCCCGGGGCCTGCCGGCCTGCGCTGCCTGCCACGGCACAGAGCTGGCCGGTGTGGCACCGCACGTGCCCGGCCTGCTGGGCCTGCCCGTGGACTACCTCAACGGCCAGTTGGGCGCGTGGCGCCAGGGGCACCGTCGCGCCAGGGAGCCCGACTGCATGGGCCAGGTGGCGCGCGCCATGCCTCTGGAAGACGTGGCCCTGGTGTCACGCTGGCTGGCCACCCAACCCGTGCCGGCGAGCGGGCGACCGGCGGCCACCGCGCCTGCAACCTGGCCGCTGCGCTGCGGCAGCCTGGAAAAAGCGCCCGCGCCCGCAGCGCCGGTGAAGTCCAGCGGCACCACAGACGCGGAGCAAGGGGCCTATCTGGCCCTGCTGGGCAACTGTGCGGGTTGCCACACCGCTCCGGGCGGCGCCCCCTACGCGGGCGGCCGGGCCATCGCCACCCCCTTTGGTGCCGTCTACGCCAGCAACCTCACCCCCGACACCGAAACGGGTCTCGGCCGCTGGACGGCCGACAGCTTCTGGCGCGCGTTGCGCGAAGGCCGCTCGCACGATGGCCGGCGGCTGATCCCGGCCTTTCCATACACGTCCTACACCCACCTCACCCGGCAGGACAGCGACCGCCTGTTCGCCTACCTGCGCAGCCTGCCGTCCGTGCGCCAGGCCCAGCGCCCGCACGAGTTGCGCTTCCCCTTCGGCACCCAGCCGGCGCTGGCCGTTTGGCAATGGCTGGGTTTGCGCAGCGCCGACAGCGCCAAACCGCCGCCGCAAGGCATGTCGCCCGCCACAGGGACCGCAGCGGACCCGTTGGCGCGCGGCGCCTACCTCGTGAAGGCCCTGGGACATTGCGCCGAATGCCATGCCCCGCGCAACCGCTGGGGCGTGCTGGGCGCGGAGATGACCGGTGGCGTCATGCCGGGCGAGCGCTGGCTTGCGCCGTCGCTGCACCCCACGCCCGCAGCAGACAAGCCGAGAGTGACGGCGCAAGACGTCGTGGAGCTGCTGCGAACCGGCCGCCACCGACACGGCAGCGCCAGCGGGCCCATGGCCGGCGTGGTCTTGAACAGCACGCAGCACTGGGCTGAAGCCGACCTGCAGGCCGTGGCGGCGTATCTCATGACCTTGCCTGCGCGCGCGCCCACACCAGCACCGAGCCGCCGCCCGTCCGAGCCCGCGGCGGCAGACAGCGCAGCCCTGGGCCGGCGCGTCTACGCCGACCAGTGCGCGCAGTGCCACGGCGATCAGGGCCAGGGCATCCCGGGCCTGTACTCCCCGCTGGCCGGCAACCCCAGCGTCACCCAGCCCGACATCCGCAACCTGGTTCAGATGCTGCAGCACGGCGGCTTCGCACCCGCCACCCGAAGCAACCCCCGGCCCTTCGGCATGCCGCCGCAGGAGCTGAGCGTGGCCGAAACCACCGCGGTGCTCAACCACCTGCGCCAGAGCTGGGGCCACCGTGCCCCGGCCGTGAACGACCTGGACATGATCCGCTTGCGCTGAAGGGTTTCGCGGCCCCGGCGCCGTCAGGAACGCCGCCGCCGGCCCGGCCGGGGTCAGACCCGGCGCGCCAGCACCACGGCAGCGGCTGAGCCTGCGCCTACCAGCCCACACCAAGCGCGCAGCCACCAGGGGGTGCGCGCACCTGCCTCGGCCAAGGCCGCCCGGGCTTCGTCACGGTGGTGCTGTTCATCCGCCTGACAGCGCAGCAGCAAGGGCAGCAGGCCCTGCGGCCCGCCATAGCGCTGCAATTGGTCGATCTGCTGCTGGTAGTGGCGATCCACAAAGGTTTCGACCGCCGCGATGGTGGCGTGCACCGCACGCGGGCCCGCCAGCGCCGGCAGCGCACCGGTCAGCCAGCCCGCCAGCCGCCAGGGGCCCAGCAGGCGGCTGCGGCGCGAGGTTGGCAGCCAGTCCTCGATCAAGCGCAGGTGCTCGGCCTCCGTGGCGCCATGGCGTTGCGCGAAGGCCAACAACGTCTCATCACCCCGCCGCGCCGCGACAGCCGCGATGCCACGGTAGATGAACACCGCGCCGGTCTCGCCCGCATGGTCGGAACGCAGTTCCCGCTCAAGGTACTGGAGGTGGCGCCTGTCCTGTCCTGCCTCCCAGCGGCGGGCTACCGCCTGCAGCGCGGGCCGCAGGTGCAGAAAGCCGCGGTACGCCCATTCCAGCAGCATCAGCACGCCCGGCAGGTGCGCCAGCCGGGCCACCCAGCGCCAACCGGGCAGGCGGGACCACATCTCGACGAAGGCCGCGGCGCCGTCCAGGCGCGTGCCGTCAGCGCGCTGCACGTGAAACCGCGCCAGCAAGGTGGCGCGCTCCTGCGCGCTCTCGGGCCCGCCGCCTGCTCCGGCGCTGACGTCCAGAAAGCACAGGGCACCGTCGCCCTGCCGCTGGGACAGGCCCTGAACATGGGCGATCTCTCGTCTACACAGCGGACAGGCACCGTCGTACAGGACGGTGAGCGGCTGATGAGCGGTGTCGTGGGGCGTGTCGCGAGGAGCGGAGGGGTTCACAACAGATCCTGGGCTTGATGCCGCCCGCGCGTGGCGCGTGTCCACCACTGCGAAAAGCTGGAGCAATGCCGCTCCACGGGCGGGAACAGGTGCGGTGTGGGGTCCCATTGGGCCAGGGTCGGGATCCAGCGCGTGAGATGAGGGTCTTGCGCGCTGCGCACGCTGCGCGCACCGGCCAGTGCGCGGGCCAGGCCCGCAGCGTCCACGCACCAGCGCTGCGGCGTCACGGCCAACATGGCGGCGTCCACCCAACGCCAGCGGGCTTCGGGCCAGGGCCAGGCCCGGTGGTGTTCCTGCAGGTACAGGCCGATGACCCGGGCACCCTCAGGCAGATCGGCTGGCGGCTCACGCAGCGCCCAGGGGTGCACCAGCCAGACATCCCGACCGGTCAAGGCCTCCGCGTCAACAGCGCCCGGCGCACCGCAGCCCAAGCCTCCGGGCGGTTCAGGGAACAGCAGCGGCTCGGCCATGCCTCCGGGTGGCGCAAGGCAGGCCTGCCGACGTCCCGGCGCAGGGTGCCCCAATGGCGGGGCAAGAGCGCCATGCGCCGTGCGGGCCAGCCGGTCCAGGGCCTCGTAGCTCTGGTCCACCACCGTCCCCGGGCTGTGCCAATGCGGCGGCGCATAGCGCGCCACGTTCTCGGCATTGAACAGGTACGGCTTGGAACTGCCCGTGCCGGCCACCCACTGCCAGCTCAGGTGGTTGCTGGCCAGGTCGCCGTCCAGCAGGTGCGCCACCAGCCAATCCGCCCCGGCGCGCCAATGCACATGGCGCACATGCACCACGTAGCTGGCCAGCCACATGCGGGCGTGGTTGTGCAGCGTGCCCGTGGCGTACAGCGTGCGCACCGCCTGGTCGATGACGGGTACCCCCGTGCGGGCCTGCCGGATGTCGGCGGGCAGTTCGGGCGCGTAGGCCTCCTGCGGACACGGCCCCGGGTGAAGCGACTGCAGGATGCCCTCCCCCAGGTGCCCCCAGGCGTGCCGAAAGTACTCGCGCCAGCCCAGCTCGAACACCAATTTGTGCTGCACGTCCAGCGGCTCGCGTTCCAGCACGGCCCCCAGCACCTCGGGCAAGGTCAGCAAACCGTGGGTGATGTAGGGCGACAAGCCCGTCACCGCACCTTCCAGGTGGTTGCGCGTGCGGGCATAGGCGGCCGGCCGCACCCGCCGCGCCCGGGCCCACGCGGCGCTGCGTGTGGGCGGCAGGGCATCGGTCCAGGCGGCGGCCGCACCCGTCACCGGATCGGTCAGCAGATCGGTCATGGGTGGATTGGGCCTGAACGCCCGAACGTGTGCGAACCGAAGGTCTTCCCGCGGGCGGAGGGCTGCGCTCCAGCCCACGGCAGGTTTCTGGAACACTGCGCGGGCCGCGATCAACAAGGACATCGACGATGAAACTGGTTTCCTACAACATCCAGTACGGCAAGGGCAAGGATGGCTGCTTCGATCTGGCGCGCATCTGCGCGGCCCTGGAAGGCGCCGATCTCATCGCGCTGCAGGAGGTGGAGCGCCACTGGCCGCGCTCACGCGAGCAGGACCAGCCCGCCGAGATCGCCCGCCTGCTGGGTGGGGGCTACCACGCGGCCTACGGCCCGGGCTTCGATGTGGATGCCAGCGGCGGCACACCGGGAACCCGGCGGCGCCAGTTCGGCAACCTGGTGCTGTCGCGTTGGCCCATCCTGTCAACGCGCCACCACCTGCTGCCCAAGATGGGCCTCACGCGGCAGTTCAGCCTGCAACGCTCGGTGATTGAG